>JANWXL010000035.1 GCA_025055265.1 Roseiflexus sp. | reverse complement strand
GCCAGCCGCCAGCAGGTCGTCGTGGGTTCCTTCTTCGATGATCCGCCCCTGTTTCAGTACGATGATCCGGTCAGCGGTACGAACGGTCGAGAGACGATGCGCAATAATAATGCTGGTGCGCCCCTGCATCACGACATCCAGCCCTTCCTGAACCTGGGTTTCGGTGAATGGGTCGATGCTTGCCGTGGCTTCGTCGAGGATGAAGATCGATGGGTTCTGCAACAGAACCCGCGCCAACGCCACAAGTTGGCGTTGTCCGAGCGACAGTCGCGCGCCGCGCTCGCCGACATCGGTCTCCAGACCATTGGGCAGGTCGTTGATCCATTCATCGCCGAGTTGACGCGCCGCTGCTTCCACTTCAGCCATCGTCGCATCAGGGCGACCGTAGCGAATGTTGTCGGCCACTGTGCCGGAGAACAGAAACGGCGACTGAGGCACCAGACCGATCTGCCGCCGGTACTGCGCCAGGTCCAGCGTGCGAATATCGCGTCCGTCGATAAGCAACTGACCCGCCTGAAACTCGTAAAAGCGCGTGATCAGCTTGATCAGGCTCGACTTGCCAGCGCCGGTATGACCCACAACCGCCAGTTTCTGCCCGGCTGGAATTGTCAGCGAGAATCCTGGCAACACCCATTGCACCGATGTGGACGATGGCGATCCCGCGACGCGATCCTGTCCGGTATCGTAAGTGAACCATACATCCCGGAACTCAATGCGTCCGCTAAGGTGCGATACAGGTTCCTTTCCAATCTGCACCACCTTCGGCTCGGCGTCGATCAGGGCAAAGACGCGCTCACTGGCGGACAATCCCTGCTGAAACTGGCTCCAGAACGAAGCGATGCTAGTCAATGGAAAGAAATAGATCGCCAGACTCTGCACGAATAGATACCATTCCCCGACTGACACGGCGCCGCCAAGCGTCAACCGTCCGCCAAAGTAGACAATCGTCGCAATCGCAATGCCGGAGAGCAGGTTCAGGATCGGAAAGATGCTGCTGAAGACCAGCCCCTGACGCAGGCGCACCTGAAACGCCAGTTCGTTCGTCTGGCGGAACTGCTGATAGATCGCCGCTTCCTGGCGGAAACTCTTGGCGACTGCAATGCCGCTGACCGTCTCCTGGATCGAGGCGTTGACATTCGCCAGCGCACGCTGCGCCTGGCGCGTCGTCAGACGCGCGACGTGGCGAAACGTCAGCGCCGCCGCAATGACAATCGGACCGGTCGCCAGCGTGATCAGCGCCAGTTGCCAGTTGATCGTGAACATCACTACTGCGATGATCGCCACCAGCAACAGTTGACTGAGCAGGTCAATCGTCAGCGTCACCACCGTGGCGAAATCCTGCGTATCCGAGGTCACCCGGCTGACGATGCGCCCCGAGGCGTACTGATCGTAGAACGACATATCGCGCTGCAAAACGGCGCGGAAGGCGTCCTCGCGCAGCGCCAGCACCACATCGCCGACCGCGCGCGCTGAGTAGGTCTGCCGCACAAAGTTGAAGAGCCATCCGAGCGCGCCCATCACGGCAACGATGGCGGCAAGCCCGATCAATATCTGTGTCGCCGGGTCGCCGGTCAGCAGTTCGATGCTGCGTGAAATCGTGATCGGAATAACGGTGGCAACCAGCGATCCCAGGACAACCATGAGTGCGACCAGCGCGACGCGCCCGCTGTGAGGGCGGAAGTAGCGCCAGATTCGCCGGATCAGCGCCCGATCACTGTAACTGCGGTCGTATGCCTCGGCCGCCAGGCCGTCCATGATGAAACCCATTGTGTGCTCCGGGAATTGAGAACCAAGAACTGAGAACCGAGAACTAAAAACTGAGAACCGAGAACCAAGAACAGGGAATTGAGAAGCAATATCAGGGATAAGGGGTTAGGAGTCAGGGGTTAGGATGCTTGCCCACTGTCCACTGCCCATCTGCCGCCTGCTCACCTCTCGCCTCATGCCTCTCACCTTTCGCCTCTCATCTCTCGCCTCTTGCCCCTCGCCTGGCTTCACCTGTGTACCTGTCACCCTCTCGCCTCTTGCCTCTCGCCTG
>JANWXL010000031.1 GCA_025055265.1 Roseiflexus sp. | reverse complement strand
AGAATCCGCGGATCATCAGTAGTCATAGGACTGTCGCTTTCGAGAGATTATCTCAGCCTCGGTTTGATGCAGCTCAGAAAAACAGTCCAGTATTGCCGGGATGCCACAGGCTGATGAATACTAAGGGCGTTGCGGACTGATTAGTCCGTAAACGAAGTTTTCTGACTTTTTGCGACCTTGAGCGCGGCGAAGGTCATACGGCATCAGGACGCGGGATGGTTTCGCTGCACTGAGCCGATAAATTACCGGAAAACTTGCTTTACAGACCAATTAACCATCACGTCCGTGCATATGCCGCCGGTCGGGATCAGCGGTGAAGAGCGGCAGATAAAGCGGCCGTGGCGCCTGACAACTCGTAATAGCCCCCGCTCACCGGACCCGCTGCGCTGCCAGTGTTGCATGGTATGATAACCGATGGAAGGGAACGCTGGTATGACCGTGAGCAACGCCACTGGAACTATTCCGCCCGCCACGACCATCGGCACGGTGCATCTGACGGTTGCCGACCTCGAACGCGCACTTGCATTTTACACTGGAACGATTGGATTCCAGATCATTCGTCGCGCCAATCAGAGCGCCATGTTGGGGGTCAATGGACGACCGCTGCTGCTGCTGACTGAACTGCCCGGCGCACGTTCGGCACGCGGCGTCACCGGGCTGTACCACTTCGCCATTCTGCTCCCTTCCCGACGCGACCTGGCAATCGCGCTGGCGCACCTGCTGGAGCTGCGCACGCCGCTCCAGGGCGCTTCAGATCACGCTGTCAGCGAGGCGATCTACCTGGCAGACCCGGATGGCAACGGCATCGAAATCTACCGCGACCGACCGCGTGCAGAATGGCCCCATGCCGGCAGTCAGGTGCGGATGACCGTCGATCCATTCGATGCCGATGGCGTGCTTGGGGAACTCACACACGCCCCGGCGACGTGGTCCGGATTGCCTGCGGGCACAGTCATCGGGCACATGCATCTGCACGTCGCGCATCTTGCGCCAGCGCGACGGTTCTACTGCGATATCCTCGGATTTGCATTGATGCAGCGCTTCGGCAATGCCGCTGAATTCGTCGCTGCTGGCGGCTACCACCATCACATTGGCTACAATGTGTGGGCTGGCATCGGCGCGCCTCCTCCCGATCCCGATATGGTTGGTCTGCGCTGGTTTACGCTGCGCCTGCCTGACAGGGCTTCGGTCGATGCCATCCTTCGGCGCGCTGAGGCGGCGGGCCTGACCATCGACGCAACGTCGGCCACTGAAGTGCATAATAAATCGCTGCCGTTGCTGCGCGACCCGTCGAGCAACGGCGTGGCATTCGAGATCGGCAGAGCGTTGTAACGAGGGCAGGACACGGATTGTCACGGCAGCAGATCCGCTGCACGAACGACGCTGGATGGTTGACTCAGCGGCGTGATCGTTTCTTCACCGCGAACAACGGTCTGTTGAGCGTAGGCAAAGCCATATTCGGCGGCGGGATCGGGAAGCGGATTGCGATAGACTTCCACCTGGCCGTCAATCAAATTGATGATCCAGTAGTCCGGAATACCGGCGCGCGCGTAGAGGCTTCCTTTCGTCATTCGATCGTACGCCAGCGACGTATCTGCCACCTCGATGATCAACACCGCCGTCGCTGGATGATCACGCACGTAATCGCGCACATCGCCAGCAATGACTGCGACATCCGGTTCCGGTTCGGAGCGTTCTCCCAGCGCCAGCGGCATCTGCCAGCGCACAAAGTATCCTTCGCCGAAGCTCTTCTCAACAGCGCGAGCGGCAAGCGTCACGGCAGCGGCATGCAGGCTGCCCATAGGACTCATAACGATGACCTGACCCTCAATCAACTCCACGCGCTTCCCCTGGAAAAGCCCTACGTGCGCCATGCGATAATATTCCTCGCGCGTCCAGAGGTGCACATGCGGTTCAGCGGATACGCTCATGTTCCGCTCCCTTAACGAAACGTTCAGAACTGGAAGCCTTCCTCCCGCAGTCGCGCGAACACCGCCGGGTCATAGCGCAGGATCGGCTGGCGCGCGGCGCGCACCTCGTCGAGCCGACGCACCGGCGTCGTCGTCGGCGCGCGCTTCAGAATCTCCGGGTCGCGCGCTGCTTCCTCGGCGATTGCCAGCAGCGCATCGCAGAAGGCATCCAGCGTGCGCTTCGACTCAGTCTCGGTCGGCTCGATCATCAATGCTTCGGGAACGATCAGCGGGAAGTAGACTGTCGGCGGATGGAACCCATAGTCGATCAACCGCTTGGCGATGTCGAACGTGCGCACCTCAGGCGCGGCAGCCAGTTTCCCCTGCAACACGGTCTCGTGCATGCACGTGCGATTGACTGCAACCGGATATACATGCTTCAGCCGCGCCTGCACGTAGTTGGCGTTCAATACTGCTGTCTCGCTGACCTTGCGCAGCCCGGCGGCGCCGATTGAGCGGATGTACGTCCAGGCGCGCACCAGCATGCCAAAGTTGCCGTGGAAGGTCTTCATCCGTCCAATCGACTTTTCCGGCGCGAAGAACTCATACGCGCCCTCGGGCAGCGGCGCCGCATGTGCAGGACGCAGGCTCGCGCCGCGCTCAGTCGGCGGCAGCGCCTGACCAGCCTGTGGAATGCGGCGCACCCGCGGCGCTGGAAGGAATGGCGCCAACGCTGCGGTGCATCCCACTGCGCCCGAACCAGGACCGCCGCCGCCGTGCGGTGTCGTGAACGTCTTGTGCAGGTTGTAGTGCATAAAGTCAAATCCCAGTTCACCTGGCTTTGCAATCCCGAGGATCGCATTGAAATTAGCGCCATCGCCGTACACCAGCCCGCCTGCTTCATGAACCAGGTGCGCCACCTCAACCACGTGCTCCTCGAACAACCCCAGCGTGTTTGGGTTCGTCAGCATAAGCGCCGCCGTGCGCGGCGACAATTTGCGCTTCAGGTCGTCGAGATCGACATTGCCGCGTGCGTCGCTCTTCACCTCAATCACTTTGTAGCCTGCCATGGCCGCCGTCGCCGGGTTAGTGCCGTGCGCCGAGTCGGGCACCAGAACTTCCACCCGCTCGTGATCGCCGCGGTCGAGGTGATAGGCGCGGAACACCAGAATGCCGGTCAACTCGCCCTGCGCCCCGGCTGCCGGTTGCAGCGACACCGCGTCAAAGCCGGAGATTTCGCCGAGGTACGCCTGCAGTTCATACATCAGTTGAAGCGCACCCTGCGACAGTTCTTCGCCCTGCAACGGATGCGCCGCCGCAAAACCGGGCAGGCGCGCTGCCTCCTCATGGAGTTTGCTATTGTACTTCATCGTGCACGATCCAAGGCTGACCATGGTCGTGTCGATGGCGAAGTTGCGCTGGCTGATGCGCGTATAGTGCCGGATGACCTCAGGCTCGGTCAGTTCGGGCAACCCGGCGAGATCATCGGCGCGCAGCAGATCGGCGGGGAGTTCGCTCTGCGGCACATCGATCTGCGGCAGATTGACGCCGATCTTGCCCTGTCCTGATAATTCGAAGATCGGAGGTTCGTGATTGTGCATGGTTTACTTCTCCTCTAGCAGCCTCTGGATTGCAAAACCCGGCGGTTCGGCGCCCAGGAGCATTCCTCTGATGCCTTTCCGCCGCCGGTTATGGTCTTTGAGAAATTAATCCGCTATAGCCTCGTCCAGCCCGCGAAGGCGGGCTTCGCAACCGTAGCCCGCGACTTTAGGCGCCGGGCGGGTAGGCGGTTAGCTGTTCGCGCTCCTCCTTGGAGCGCGGGCGTCTCGCCCGCACGAGAAATACCCCGTGCCGGCGCGGCGCCGTGCAGTGGCGCCTGCTGGCGCCATTCCGCCGCTGGCTTTTCATTTCGGGGGCCGCCCCCGAATCCCCGTAACCGCGGGGTCGTTTACTCCTCCCCGGGTGGCGCCCCGCCCCGGCAGTGACTGTCACCTGCCCCGCCCCGTTCGCCGCACCGCCGGGCGCATTCCCGTGGCGCTGGAGGTAACAGTCATGTCACCAGTCGCAACAGAACACTCACATACCGGCGAGCATCGTCGTGTGCGCCGCGTCTGGCGTATTCCACGGCGCGGCGGAGCGCCAGCAGCGCGCGATACGGACGGAGCGCCGGTTCACGCACCTGCTCGTAAGCGCGCTGCGTCTCATTATCGTAGCCGTTGCCGTAGCCTACCCGCAGACCGAAGCATTGTTGCCCCTCGCACGCTTCGAGAAATGTCACGTGTTCCCATGCCGGACACCAGCTCAGCGCGTACTCCCATCCCAGAATGCCGCTGAGCGTCCAGCGCCCATCGCGCTGCGTCACCAGCAACGTCTCTGGCGACAACCCGCCATTCAGCAGAGCCGCCTGGCGACCAGGGGGGATGAATGCCTGCAACGCGCGACGCACATCGGCGGCTTCCTCATTGCTCATGGCATTCAGCGCAAACGCTTCGGCGAGATCGTGTTCGAGCCGCGCCAGGATGTACTGCCGTTCCTCGTCGGCAGCGCACGGGTCATTGCCGGACAGCGCGCCGTATTGTCCGCCCGCCACGCGATGGATGCGATAGACGACCTGCCCCAGCCGCACGCCGATCTGATAGAGCGCTTCGTCGGCGATCTGCGGCAGCTTCCGCGCCAGCGGGTCGCCGCTTATCCCCGTGAACAGCGCCCAGTGATTCTCGGAAGTGGCATCGGGGATCTCCAGACGGCGGATCTGCGGGAGTGGCAGATCGACCTCGCTGCGCAACCGACCCAGCGCTGCTTCAGCCGTCGCCAG
>JANWXL010000302.1 GCA_025055265.1 Roseiflexus sp. | reverse complement strand
CGGCGTCAGCACACAGTGCTGGCCCGCGCGGCTGCTCGGTCCGCTGCCGAATATCTACTACTACAGCGTCAACAATCCGAGCGAGGGAACGATTGCCAAACGCCGCAGCGCAGCGACGCTGGTGAGTTATATGGTTCCGCCATTGCAACAGGCAGGGCTGTACAAAGGGCTGCGTCGCCTGAAGGACGCCCTTGATGCGTATCGGGCGCGTCCGCAGCCGGGCATGCTGGAAGACATCCGTGCACAGGCGGAGCAGTTAGGTGTTGGCAGTGATCTGGTTGACATAACAGATAATGAGGCATATGTCGCGGCGCTGGCGCACGAACTGTTGCAGATCGAACAGCGGATGATCCCGGTCGGTCTGCACGTGCTCGATAAGGAACCCGATCCCGCCGAACTGACCGACGTGCTGGCGCTCGTCGCGGCATTCGCCCGACCATCTGGCGTCGAGCAGCCATTGACCCACCTGGTTGCTGCGGCGATGGGACACGATTACGGGCGACTTCAGGCGACGCTGCGCCACGACCCGCACGCACAGGAAGTTTTCCAGCGGATTGATGCGTTGGTGCGCGATGCGATGCGCGCGCTGGTCGACGAATACCGTAGTCGGGCATCGTCTTCGCCTGCTCCTGGGATGACGTTCGAGCAAACGCTGTTGCAGCATGCGTCGCTTCCATCAGGCGTCTTGCGCCGGTTCCGTGTTTATCTGGAAGAACTGCTTGACCGGATGGTTCACGACCACGAACTGCACAACCTGTTGCATGCGCTCGATGGCGGCTACGTCCCGCCATCGCCGGGCAACGACGTGGTGCGCAACCCGGCGGTCGTTCCCACGGGACGCAACATTCACGGTCTCGACCCGTATCGCGTGCCGACGGCGACCGCTCAGGCGACCGGCGAGCGCCTGGTGGCGGACCTGCTGGCGCGCCTGAGCCGCGAGCAGGGACGCAT
The DNA here is from genome assembly GCA_025055265.1 of Roseiflexus sp. Lineage (GTDB taxonomy): Bacteria > Chloroflexota > Chloroflexia > Chloroflexales > Roseiflexaceae > Roseiflexus. The sequence goes on along the minus strand of JANWXL010000302.1, from coordinate 3,527 downwards.
GCCGGAGAGTGTCGCAATTGTGCTGTGGGGAACGGATAACCTGAAGAGTGACGGCGAAGGCATCGCGCAGGCGCTGGCACTGATGGGCGCACGTCCGGTCGCCGACGAACTCGGCAACATCAGCGACGTCGCGCTCATTCCGCTGGCGGAACTGGGCAGACCGCGCATCGACGCCGTGATCACCGTCAGCGGCATCTTCCGCGACCTGTTCAGCCATCAGATGCAGTTGTTGAGCAAGGCGGCGCGGCTGGCGGCGCACGCCGATGAGCCGCTGGAGTGGAATTATGTGCGCAAACATGCGCTGGCTCATGCCGCCGAACTTGGTATCAGCCTCGACGAAGCCGCCACGCGTGTCTTCTCGAATGCGCCGGGCAGCTACGGGGCGAATGTCAACCACCTGGTCGAGAGCAGTACATGGAACAGCGACTCCGAGATGAGCGAAGCCTTCGTGGCGCGCAAGAGTTTCTCCCCTGGCGCACACGGCGAATGGCGCGACGCGCGCGCCGTGCTGGAACGGGCGCTGGCGACAGTCGATGCGACCTTCCAGAACGTGGACAGTTTCGAGATCGGGATCAGCGACATCGACCACTATTACGAATACCTCGGCGGCGTGACGAAGAGCGTCGAGAAGTTGCGCGGCAGCCGACCGCGCGTGCTCGTCGCCGAGGCGCTGGCGACCACCAGCGAACGCATCAGCACCCTGGAGCAGCAGGTGCGGATCGAGACCCGCGCCAAGTTGCTGAACCCCAAGTGGTTCGAGGCGATGCTGGCGCATGGCTACCAGGGAGTCCACGAGATCGAAGCGCGCGTCAGCAACACCTACGGCTGGAGCGCCACCGCGGACGCCGTCGAGGGGTGGGTGTACCAGGGAGTCGCCGAAACCTTCATGCTCGACGAGGAGATGCGCGAACGCCTGGCGCGCCTCAATCCGCACGCCGCCACCGCCATCGCTGGCAGGTTGCTCGAAGCGCACAGCCGCGGATTCTGGCAGACGGACGAAGCCACCCTCGCAGCGCTGCAAGCCATTTATGCGGACCTTGAAGATCGACTGGAAGGAATTGCCGTTGAGCGGTAAATGCTCGCAAGTCAGGAAAGGAGCGCACGATGACGCTGATTAAGAACATTCGCCTGGGATTGTTGCACGTTGCGATCGCGATGACCTTCGTGCTGATCAACAGTGTGCTGAACCGGATCATGATCCACGATCTCGGCATTCTGGCGAGCGTTGTCGCGGTGCTGGTCGTGCTGCCATACATCCTCTCGCCAGCGCAGGTCTGGATCGGACAGTATTCCGACACTCACCCGATCTTCGGGTACCGGCGCACGCCGTACATCGCGCTGGGCACGCTGCTTGCGCTCACCGGCGCGACGCTGGCGCCGCACGCGGCGCTGGCGCTGGCGCGTGATCCACTGGTTGGCGTGCCGCTGGCGCTGCTGCTGTTCGGCATGTGGGGCGTCGGATACAACCTGGCGGTTGTTGCGTACCTGTCGCTTGCCAGCGATATGTCCACCGAGCAGCAGCGTTCGCGCACAGTTGCGATCATGTGGTTCATGATGATCACCAGCGTCATTGTGACCGCCATTGTCGTCGGGCGCGCACTGGAGCCGTACAGCGAGGAGCGTCTCTTCACCGTCTTCCTGGAGACCGGCGGCGTGGCGCTGCTCCTGGCGCTGGCGGGGCTGATCGGGCTTGAACCGCGGCGCGAGACGGTCACAGCGCAGCAGAGCCGCGTCGGGCAGATGGCAGCCATCCGTGCTGTGATTGACAATCCGCAGGCGCGCCTCTTTTTCGTCTACCTGATCATGCTATTGGCGGCGATTCTCGGGCAGGACGTGCTGCTGGAGCCGTTTGGCGCGCAGGCGTTCGGAATGAACGTGAAGGAAACGACCCAGCTCACCGCGATGTGGGGTGGCGCAACCCTCTCGGCGCTGCTGCTGTATGGCGCGGTGCTCAGCCGCTGGATCAGCAAGAAGCGCGGCGCACTGATTGGGGGATCGATTGCGGCGACCGGTTTTCTGCTCATTGCATTGAGCGGCATGACCGCAATCGAGGCGATGTTCATCCCCGGCATCGTGCTGCTTGGCTTTGGCACCGGCATCGCCACGACGACCAACCTGGCGCTGATGCTCGACATGACGACTGCTGAGCAGGTCGGGTTGTTCATCGGCGCGTGGGGCGTGGCGGACGCCATGGCGCGCGGGGTCGGCACGCTGCTTGGCGGCGTCATCCGCGACGTGATTGCACATATGAGCGGAAGCGCCGTCAGCGGGTACGTGAGCGTGTTCCTGATCGAGGCGCTGCTGCTGGGCGTTTCTCTGGTATTATTACAGCGGATCGACGTAACCGCCTTCCGCAGCCGCCAGCCGTCGCTGACCGAACTGGTCGCGATCACTGGCGATGCCTGATGTCGAGGTGCTATGACAACAACCGCCACTGAAACGCACAACGGCAAAACGACCGACAGCGGACTCACCACGCTGCCGGTCTATCCATTTACTGCAATCGTTGGTCAGGCGGAACTGAAACTTGCGCTTCTCCTGTGTGTCATCGATCCGACGATCGGCGGCGTGATGGTCATGGGGCATCGCGGAACGGCGAAGAGCACGGCAGTGCGGGCGCTTGCGGCACTGCTGCCGCCGCAGCGCGCCGTCGCCGGATGTCCCTACGGATGCGATCCGGCTGCGCCCTCGCCGATCTGCCCACACTGCTCGGCGCCTGACCAGCGCACAGCGAAGAATGGGCAAGAGAAGCGGCGTAGTGGTGCGAAGCGCCTGCCCTCGATCCTGCGCCCGGTGCCGGTGGTCGATCTGCCGCTTGGCGCAACCGAGGATCGGGTGGTCGGCGCGCTCGATATCGAGCGGGCATTAGTCGAAGGGGTGCAGGCATTTGCGCCAGGGTTGCTGGCGCGCGCCAATCGCGGCTTCCTCTACATCGACGAAGTGAACCTGCTCGAAGATCACCTGGTTGATCTGCTGCTCGACGTGGCGCAGAGCGGCGTCAACGTCGTCGAGCGCGAGGGCATCTCGGTGCGCCATCCGGCGCGGTTCGTGCTCGTCGGCAGCGGCAACCCCGAAGAGGGCGACCTGCGTCCGCAGTTGCTCGACCGCTTCGGTCTGCATGCGCGCATCACCACCATCGACAATGTGGCGGAGCGTGTTGAGATTGTCAAACGTCGGCGCGCGTTCGATGCTGATCCCGTGGCGTTTGCGCAGCAATGGGAGCCGGAACAACGGCGGTTGCAGCGGCGCATCCGCATGGCGCAGAAGCGCCTGCCCTCAGTTGAGTTGACCGACGAGGCGCTGTACGCAGCGGCGCGATTGTGCGTGGCGCTGAACATCGACGGTCACCGCGGCGAACTGACGCTGGCGCGCGCTGCCGTGGCGCTTGCCGCGTTCGAGGGTCGCCAGAGCGTGCAACCGTCCGACATTGCGCGGGTGGCAACGCTGTCGCTGCGTCACCGGCTGCGCAAAGACCCGCTCGAAACCTCCGGCGACGATGCGCGAATCGAACGCGCTGTCGCCGAAAC
>JANWXL010000535.1 GCA_025055265.1 Roseiflexus sp. | reverse complement strand
GGTGAATACGCACGTGTTCAATGTGGGTGAGACGTGAGGCGAGAGGCAAGAGGTATGAGGAGAGAGAGGCGCGGTAGAGACGTTGCACCGCAACGTTTCCCAGGCAGGAAACGCGAGGGTTGCAGAAGGTAGGGGCGCGGCGCCGCCGCGCCCGCACCGAGGCACAGGGTAGGGGCGCGGCGCCGCCGCGCCCGCGCGCCGCCGCGCCCGCACGGGGGCATAGGGTAGGGGCGCGGCGCCGCCGCGCCCGCACGGGGGCACAGGGTAGGGGCGCGGCGCCGCCGCGCCCGCGCGCCGCCGCGCCCGCGCAGGTTCGCAAGGCAGGGGCGCGCCGCAGGCGCACCCGCGTGGGTTCGCGCCCGCATGTGTTGGAGGGGGAGAGGCGTGCCGCGAGCGCGCCCGTGTTTGTTTGCGAACGTGGATATGTCTGCCGTAGGGGCGCCCCCCTTGTGGGCGCCCGAAGGCCAGACCCTGGCAGGCAGGCACGGGGGTCTGCCCCTACGAATGCGGGGGCGTTCGCGGTAGGGGCGCCCCCCTGTGGGCGCCCAACAGAGAAATTCCCTATTCCTTCGCGCCGTTGTGTGAGATAAACGAGTAGAAGGATGGCGAGCGATCGCCATCCTTCATCGCTCCTGAGCGCCGCCGGAACATCACCCGATGCCCAGCGGTGCCTCGCCTTCCAAGTCGTCCTACGGCGCCAGCGGGACGCCGAAGATGCGCTGGTTGACGTTCGGCGCGTAGCGCGGATCGCTCGCCGGGATGGTCGGCAGCCCGTCCGCAACCGGGAACGTCAGCAGATACTCGACCAGCGCCTGTTCGTAGGTTGCGGGCAGCAGGACCTTGCGGCTTGCCGGAATATCTTCGAAGACCGCATAGTTGTCGCCGCCGCCTGCCGTGAAGCTGTTGGTGACGATGCGAACATTCGGTGCATCAGCCACGACCTCGCCATTCTGGACAAGCACCACGTCATCGGCGGGATCGTTATTGCCGCTGGTGCAGATCACCTCGCGCACGCGCTCGCCTGGCACAGTGATTGTGCCCGCTTGCTCGCCAGCCAGCGGCGCAGAGACGACTTGCGCCGGGCAGGTGAGATCGCAGGTGACGGTGAAGCCAGCGATCTGGAGGAACTGGCCGCCGCCCGGCACAGCCGCCGAGCGCTCGAGGATCAACTTGAGATCCTGTGGCGTAACGTTATTGACCACGGTGGTCACGTTCGTCAGGAACGCCAGCAGGTCGAGCGTATTCTGGCGGGTGATTGGTCCCGGCACAACGCCGCCCTGCGGCAGCACACCGGCGGATATGGCGCCCGTCTGGCGCATGCCGCCGCCGTTCTGCACGGCGATCACCAGGTTGCCTGCTCTGCGCGCTGGCAGACCGAAACCGCTGGCGTAGCGATCATATGACGCCAGGAATGCGTCGGCTACCAGGTTGCCGCTGTTGGTCTCGAAACTGCGCACACTGCGGTCGTGACGATACTGCGCAGCAATCTGACGGGCTCACATCTCTGGCAGGCCACCGTCGGTCACGCAGCGCAGGTACTGCTCTGTGATTGTCTACGCTGTCGCCAGTTCCACCTCCAGGTTCTCCTCCTGCAGCACACGATCGACTGTGCTTGCAACCCGTAACCTTCCGTTCCTCGCCGGTGGTATACTTTGAGGAAGAAAAAACAGCAAGGATGGCACATCAGACGTATGACGGTCCAGTACGATTTCGGTCTTTCCGCACACACCCGCCAGCACACCCGCTTACCCGAACCGCTCCGCTTCCCGCCAGGCTTCCTGTGGGGCACCGCCACCAGCGCACACCAGGTCGAAGGGCAGAACACTAACAACCAGTGGTGGGTCTGGGAGCAGCAGGGACGCTGCTGGCACGGTGACGTTTCCGGTGATGCCTGCGGCTGGTGGCGCGACGCTGAAGGCGACCTGGATCGCGCCGCTGCCCTCGGCACGAATGCCCATCGCATGTCCATCGAGTGGAGCCGCATCGAACCGGAAGAGGGACGCTTCGACCGGCGCGCGATCCGGCGCTACCGTGAAATCATTGGCAGTATCATCAAACGTGGGATGACGCCGATGATCACGCTCCACCACTTCACCAACCCACTCTGGATCGAAGCGCAGGGCGCCTGGTTGAGTCCGGCGACTCCGAAGCGGTTTGCGCAGTTTGTCGCATACGCGGTCGAAGAACTGGGCGACCTCTGCAATCTCTGGTGCACTGTCAACGAACCGACGGTCTACGCGGCGTTGAGCTATCTCCAGGGCATCTGGCCCCCCGGGCGGCGCAATATCCTGCAGGCGCTGCGGGTCTTCGCCAATTTGATGCGCGGGCACGAACTGGCGGCGCAAACGGTGCACAGGCTGCATCCGGCGCATCGCGTCGGCATTGTGCATCACAAACGGATCCTCGATCCCGCTTCGCCAGCCAGCCACGATGTGCTGACGACGGTGATGTACGATTACCTGGTCAACGGGCTGGTGCTGCGGCGGTTGCGCGAAACCTCCGATTTCTTCGGGCTGAACTACTACAGCCGCGACCATATCGCCTTCGATCTGCGCCGACCGTACCATCTGTTCATTCGCCGCTTCACGCCGCCGCACCTCGAGCAAAGTGACGCTGGCATGGAAGGCGCCTTCGGCGAAATTTACCCCAATGGGCTGTACCGCGCGCTCAAGCGGGTCTACCGCTGGCTGAAGTTGCCGATCTATGTGACAGAAACTGGTCTGCCGGACGAGGACGACAATCAGCGCCCGCGTTTCCTGCTCAATCATCTGGAGTCGGTGCACCGCGCGATCCAGGAGGGCGTCGATGTGCGCGGCGTTTTCATCTGGTCGCTGGTGGACAATTTCGAGTGGGCGGAGGGATGGGGGCTGCGCTTCGGGCTGTACGCTCTCAACGAACGCACTGGTGAGCGGCGGATGCGCCCCTCAGCAGCGCTCTACGCCATTATCACTCGCGCGAATGCGATCCCTGCGCCGGGGGCGTTGTGAGAGTCGAGGCGAGAGGCAAGAGGCAAGAGGTGAGAGGCAAGAGGCGAGAGATAAGAGGTAAGAGGCAAGAGGCGTGCATTCGCACATTCGTTTATTCGTTGCCGCATTCGTTGACCACACAGGCGCCCGAAGGCGCAAGAGGCGCGCAGCACGGGGCAAGAGGCAACAGACAAGCTCTCATCATCGACAGAGTGCATATGTGAAAACTTTGTGCCATTGTGCCTTTGTGTGAGTTCAAGTGAAAGGTATTGACCCTAGCCCCGCTCCACGCGGTCGACCGCCAGCGCGGCGATCTGTTCGCCCTGGGCATTGGGAAGGTAGACATACTCGCCAGCCAGCCATTCCGCCAGTTTGCGCGCTTCGCCCCGGCTCAGGTAGGTGCGCTGCGTATCCACTACAATCGTCTGAATGCCCGCCGCCACGACCGCGCGACCCAACGTTTGCAGCTCTTCGGCGACCCCTTCGCGTCCGGCGCGCAACCCGACATTCGCCCGTCCGTCGGTGAGCAGCACCAGCACCGTCTGCATAATGCCGCGCGCACGCGCCTGCTGCGCCACTTCGATAGCCGCCAGGAGCGCCGCCGCCAGCGGGGTGCCGCCGCCGGTCGGCAGCAGATCGAGCGCGCGACGCGCGAGTTCGACGCTCTGCGACGGCGGCAGCAGCAGTTCGGCGTTCTGCCCGCGGAATGCCAGCAGCGCCACGCGGTCGCGGTGAACATACGCCTTCTGCAAAAGCGCGTGTACCGCGCCCTTCGCCTGACGCATGCGGTGCAGCGCCATGCTGCCACTGGCATCCACCGCAAAGAGAAACAGCGCCCCTGCCTTGCTGCGGTATTGTTTGATACGCAGGTCGTCGCCGCGCAGCAGCACCCTGGCAGACGCAGCATCCGTCCCTGTCTGCGCCCGGCGCAACGGCTGAAACGGCGCAGCCGCGCGGAGCGTGGCGGACACATCGATCCTGCCGCGACGCGGATCGCCGGGGATGCTGCGGATGTGCCGTCCCCGTTTCCCCGCCACCGTGCCGCGCGATCCGGTCTTCCCGCGGCGCAGTGCGCGGAACGGCAACTGCTCCAGTTCGACTGGCAGTTCGGCAGCCAGCGCACTGAGCACCTGTTCGGGCGGAATGGTCAACTCATCGTCCGACAGCGGCTCAGGCGGCGCGTCGGAGGTGTCGTTGTCAGCGTCGGATGGGGGCGGAGGCGGCGGTTCCTCGTCTGGCGGCGGTTCTGGCGGAGGCGGGAGGCGCGTCGCGCGCGGCAGGATGACCAGCCGCACCGCCAGTTCCAGGTCTTCCTGCTCAACGCGGTCGCGCAAGCCGAGAGCTGCCGCAGCACAGGCGGCATAGACTGCAAATGCGTCAGCGCGGTGCCCTTCGACGCCACAGAGCGCCGCCATCGCCACCAGTTGTTCGATCTGCTCGTCCTCGATCCGTACCTGCGGCAACTGTTCACGCGCTGCCTGCACCAGCCCGCGCAGCAGGTCAAGGTCGTCGGCATACGCCTGCGCCGCCGCCTGCCTCAGATTGCGCCGCACCACCTCGGCGCGCGCCTGTTCGTTCATCGTGCGCGGCAACACCAGCAGCAAACCCAGCCGGTCGAGCAGGTGACGGCGCGGCAGACCTTCGGCAGGATCGTAGGAGCCGATGAAGACGAAGCGCGCCGGTGACTGAATGCTGAGACCTTCGCGTTCGAGCCGCACCTCGCCCGTGTCGATGGCGGCGATCAGCGGATTGATGATTGCATCGGGCAGCAAATTGACCTGATCGGCGTAGAGAATGCCGCCATCGGCGCGCGCCAGCGCTCCCGCGCGCGCCACCCGCCTTCCGGCGCGCAACGTCGCCTCAATGTCAAGCCCGCCCAGCAACCCGGCTTCGTCAACGCCGAGCGGCAGTTCCACAAATGGAACCGACCGCTCGCCGGAGCAGAGCAAATCGCGCATGCCGCGCGCCAGGCTGCTCTTCCCCGCACCGGCTGGCGCACCGACGGCTATCCCGCGCAGACGCGGCTCGACCGCCAGCAGGAGCAACGCCTGCTGCGCCAGTTCCAGACCAACGAGGGCAGAAAGCGGAAGCGCAGACATTACAGCCGTACCGTTTTATTCGGCGCCATCGAGCGGAAGGTCGCCACGAAAGCGCCAAGGCGAACAACCGAACCCTCGGGCAGAACCGTCGGCGTGTGCGGCGTCAGCGCCTTGTCGTTCACAAACGTGCCATTGGCGCTGCCAAGATCCGTGATCGTCCACTGACCGCTGGCATAGCGCAGGGTCGCGTGGCGCCGGCTGACGCCATTGGCGCGTGCATCGAAAGGGGACAGATCAACATCGGGGAAGATGTTGTCCGCCGCATCCTGGCACCCGATCAGTATCTCGGAGCGATCGGTCGGCAGCGCAATGGAGCGACCATCGTTCAACACCAGGGCAAACGCCGGAACCGTGACCGGACCGGTCATGGCGAGCAGTTCGCTTTCAAGGCGAGAAAGTTCACTGCGGGCGCGTTCGAGCAGCGCATTGATCGTCGCCAGGTCCTGTTCGAGTTTGCGGATCTCCCCCTGCTTGCGCTCGATCTCCTCGACCTTCGCCAGTGTGCGCTGCGCGTTTGCCAGGGTCTGCTGAGCAATCTGCAACTCGGCCTCTTTGCGCGCCAGGCTCGCGCGCGCCTTCGCCAGGCCTTCCTCAGTGATGGCGCGCAATGATGGCGGCTGGCTCTGGAGCGCCTGTTCGTTGGTGCCGATATAGCTGCGGGTTGCTGTGATCTCCTCAGTCAGCGCGCTGATTGTTCGCTGCGCATCGGCGATCTCTTGCGCCAG
>JANWXL010000513.1 GCA_025055265.1 Roseiflexus sp. | reverse complement strand
TTGCAACGCACCGGTGCGTTGCACTGCAACGGCGCAGCACACTGCCACGGCGCGTTGCCCCGCAACGACGCAGCACACCATTGAATTAAATACGGTAAAGCCTGCGAAGGCAGGCTTCGCGACCGCAGCCCGCGGCTTATTGGTCAGTAAAGCAAGTTTTCCGGTGATTTATTGTTTGGGTACGGCGGAGCATCTGTCTATTCCTGATAGGGTAAACCTTCGCCGCGCTCAGAGTTTCAAAAAGTCAGAAAACTTTGTTTACTGACCACTTATGGAGTTTGAGAAAATAATCCGGTATCGCCCGGTCTAGCCCGCGAAGGCGGGCTTTGCTTTCCATAGCCCGCGACCTCAGTCGCCGGGCGGGGATGCGGATAGCGGAAGAGGAATATGAGACACGCTCACAGAGCAAGCGCACGCATCTCGGCAAGCGCGCCGAAAGCGGAAAGGTCGCGGCGGGCGCTCTCCAGAAGCGCGCGACCGGAAGAAGAATGCGGGGTGTGTTGAAGAATGACGCGCGCCAGCGCAGCGCGGGTGCGCGCGATTTCGAGCGGGATGTCGAGCGCAGCAGCCTGATCAATTAACTCGATCAGGCGCGCCTGCGCTGCGGTTCTATCATAACGCGCCAGGTGCAGCGCATACAGACGTTCGGCGTGCAGCAGCAGCAATCTGCGACGCTGTGAGCGCGCCAGCGCCAGCGCCGTATCGAGGCAGGCGCCAGTGTCTTCCGATTCCTGCACGATCAGCAGTTCGGCAAGCCAGAGCAGCATGCGAATGCGCAGGTGCCAGTAGGTGCGCCCGGCAATGGTCTGCAGCGCCGCTTCGAGTTGCGTGCGCGCCTGGTCAACCTGTCCATGTTTTGCCCTGATCAACGCCAGCGTCGCCTGATACCCGGCCTGACGTTCGAGGTTGCCCAGGCTGTCGGCAATTGCCAGACCCTGACGACAGGCTGCTTCGGCATGATCCCAATCGCCGACATACAGACAGATTTCGCTCTCGGTGCTGAAAAGATGAAGCAAAACAGACAACAGACCATGGTGTTCCGCAATCGCACGTCCCCGATCCAGCGCCTCCCGCGCGTCATTGAGACGCCCGACCAGCAGATTGTGATAGGCGAAATTGTTGGCGGCGAGCGCCTGCAAAAATGGCGCGCGCCCATCGTTGACCACTGCTTCCGCCTGACGGTAGAGATCCAGCGCCTGATGAACGCTCCCCTGCTGCGCCAGCACATTTCCCAGCTCGAACAGCGCCAGACACAAGTTGGTCTGATCGCCGGACTGCTCGTGCGCTTCGATGGCAGCGCGCAGATAATGCTCCGCAGATTCCAGATCGCTCCCTTCCATTGCGCGCGCCGCGCCGATCAGACGATACCCGCGCCCCTGCATCGCATGACGCTGTGGCGCATCGATCAGCGCGAGCTGCGCCAATCCCTGATCCGCAGCCGCAATGACCGCCTCATAATCGTTGAGAATCAGTGCGGCTTCCGCCAGTTCGAAGCAGCCAACGACCTGCGCTTCGCTATCCCCAGCGCGTCGAGCCAGATCGATCTGACGCCGATGCCAGACATACGCCTGCTCGATATTGCCGAGCGCGCGGTGCGCCTGCCCGAGCGCATGCGCCAGACGGCGTTGATCGGCCAGCGACGCGCTATCGCGCACCAGCGCTTCCAGACGCTGCAAGAAGGCAACCGTTTCGGCGCCGGCAAAGGCATACGGCAGATCATTGAGCAACGCCAGACCATACCGATGCGCGCGTTCCACATCGCCGCCAGCGACTGCGTGGCGAGCAATCACCTCGATCACATCAGGCGTCGCGGCTCCGTGCTGTTCCCACGCCATTGCCAATCGACGATGCAGGCAGCGCTGTGCGAAACTGTTCAGGTGATACAATGCCGCTTCACGTAACAGTTCATGTGCCAGCATCACGCCATCGCCCTGTTCGAGCGCCAGACGATCAGCGATCAACTCGTCAATCGCAAGATGGACCTGATGCATGTCCCATTCCAGAGCAAGCGCGATCACGTCCAGGGGCAAACGGACGCCAGCGACCGCCAGCACATTGACAACCTGACGCGCGGGTAGACCCAATCCTTTCAGGCGCAGCAAAACCAGGTCGTGCGTATGTTCCGGCAACGCCGCTTCAGCGCGCCACTGAATCCAGCGCGCGCTGTCAAAACGCATGTCTTCCCGGTCCGCCACGAGGAGTTGCTCCGACCGAAGTTGGGCGATCAACGCCTCGATGATGAACGGCGTGCCAGCAGAGCGCGCCAGGAGCCACGGCGCGAGTGATTTGATGGCTGTGTCGGACGCGCCAAGACTCGCAAGAATCTCACGCACTGCATCGAGCGACAATGCCGGGACGCGGAGATGATCGAGATCGCCGCGACGCCGTCCCACCACTGCGATCTCCTGCAACAGCGCATCGCCCAGGTGCTGGACAGTTCCGATCAGAAACAGTGGCAAACGTTGCAGATGAAACGCCAGATACCCGAAGAGCCGGATCGTGCGCTGGTCGGCTGCATGAAGATCGTCAATCGCCAGCGCAATCGGTCCCTGCTGGCTGAGATTGGTCAACATATGCAACACATCTTCAGCGAACCGATCCGATGCCGTGGCGCCTGCCTGCTCGACGCCTGCAAGCGGCGTTGCCTGTTCCGGCAGCATATGCCCGAACGCTTCACGAAACGCACTGTATGCCAGAATGCTGTCGAATGACGAGCAACGCCCCCGGAATATCTGCCACATCCGGGCGCCTGGCATCGCTGCGAGCCGGGCAAGCAGCTCATCAACAAGACGGCTCTTCCCAATCCCAATCTCTCCTTCGATCAGCACGACACGCCCGCTTCCCTGCGCCACCAGACTGCCAATCTCCAGCAGACGGTCGATCAGCGCCGAACGACCGACGAACGGCAACATCATTGGACGCGCACGCACAAACGGCGTTTGCGGCTTCCCGGCGACAATGCGCGTGTCACGCCGTTCGAGGGCGAGACGCAGAGCAGTGCGAGTCTCATCTGCAGGAGCAATGCCAAGTTCCCGGTGCAGGATGCGCTCGACGTGCTGGTAATGACGTTGCGCCAGACCGGGTGCGCCGCTGCGCACATACGCTGCCATCAGTCGCTGATGCGCCAGTTCATCGAGCGGGTCAAGGCGCGTCAACTCCTCCAGGTATCGAATCGTCTGTTCCCAATCTCCGCGCTGCTCGGCAAAGGTTGCAAGACGCTCAAGCGCCAGATGGCGCTGACGGGTTAACCAGGCATCCTGCTGCTGGATGAACTCGTCGAACAGAACAGAGTCGGGAATGCTGAAATCTTGCAGGAACGAACCGCGAATCAGACCGACGGCAGTATGGAGATCCGTTTCGCTGCCAGCAGCGATCAATTGCTGAAAACGGATGAGATCGCACTCGACATACCGGTGATCCAGCATCAGGCGATCACCGTCGGTGCGCAGCACTATATCGGCATCGAGCGCACGTAACGCCTGCCTGAGTTTGTAGAGCGCCGAACGGAGCGAGTGCCGCGCATCGTTCAGCGACACATCACCCCATAGCAGCGCCGCCAGATGATCACGGGTGTAGGATTTCTGACTCGCAGCAAGATAGTAGAGCAGCGCCTGCGCTTTCTGGTGCGGCAGCTCCAGCGCCGTCCGTCCGCGCGCCACCCGCGGCGCCCCCAGCATGCAGATCGTCAACAATGGCGATTCTTCCGGCATTATCGTCATCTCCGCAACACTGCGCGTTATAAGGGATGGGGCGGAATACGGCGCAGATGCCCGTACCCGGATTGACTGACGCTCAAATGCTGGACTCCGAATGCGGAGAACATACGAAGCGGTTGGTTCGCAGGATTGCTACGACTCAACAGTTTATCATACCACCAAACGCCTGCCTGCGCGACGCTTTCCGTTGTTCGGTGGCGGTTATGAAATGAACATTAAGAATCAAATCCGGTATAGCCTGCGCAGGCAGGCTTCACAACCGTAGCCCGCAGCTTATGGAGTTTGAGAACATAATCCGGTATCGCCCCGTGCAGCCCGCGCAGGCGGGCTTTGCAACCGTAGCCCGCGACTTCAGGCGCCGGGCGGGTAGGCGGATAGCGGAATAATTATTCAAAAACCATCAGCCGCCAGGCGCCGCGTTCTACTGATGGTATAATCACAGCGGGCGAAATGCACTCATTCTGGTTCGCGCGGAGATACGGCATCGCCCCTGGGAGTCCTCTCCTCCTTCCCGCACGACCTGCTGTATACCAGAAAGGACGCCTGCGACCATGATCCGCGTCGCTATGCTGAGTTACTGGCACGTCCACGCCTGGGACTACACGCGCCAGGCGCAGAATCACCCTGATGTCACGATCGGCGCTGTGTGGGACGAACTGCCCGCGCGCGGCGCCGCCGCCGCTGAGAAACTCGGCGTACCGTTCTACGCATCGCTTGACGATCTCCTGGCATCGCCGGAGATCGATGCCGTGATCGTCGATGCGCCAACCTCCATGCACCGTGATGTGATGGTGGCTGCGGCGCGCGCCGGCAAGCACATCTTCACCGAAAAAGTCCTCGCACCGACCCTTGCCGAAGCCAATCAGATCATCGCTGCCGCTGATCAAGCGAATGTCGTGCTGACCGTTTCGCTCCCGCGCCTCGCGGAAGGGTACACGGCGGCGATTGCCAGCCTGATCGCGCAGGGCGCGCTCGGCGAGCCGACGCTGGTGCGCACGCGCCTGGCGCACAACGGCGCCCTGCGCACCGACCAGAACCCCGACGGCTGGTTGCCGCCCCATTTCTACGACCCCGACCAGTGTCGCGGCGGCGCGATGATCGATCTGGGGTGCCATCCGATGTACCTGGCGCATCATTTCCTTGGCTTGCCAGAGACGGTCAACGCGCACTACGGGTATCTCACCGGGCGCGCCGTGGAAGACAATGCAGTCGTGACGCTTGGCTACGCCAGCGGCGCGCTCGCGGTCGTCGAGGCGGGGTTTGTTACTCCCGCATCGCCCTTCACTATCGAGGTGCACGGAACGCACACCAGCCTGATCTACCAGGCGCCGCCGCCGGTATTGCGCGTGCGCGGCGCCGATGGCTGGGTCGAGCATGACATCCCGGAGTCGTCGCCGATGCCATTCGTCCAGTGGGTGGACCACATCCAGCGCGGCGCGCGCCATACCGCCAATGTCCAGGCGGCGCTCGCGCTGACCATGCTCATGGAAGCGGCGAACCTGTCGGCAGCGACCGGGCGTCAGGTGCGACTCGACTCGCTTCAATCCTGATATTCGCAGACAATGTTGTTCTTGGAGTTCCAGGACGTTATGACCACCTCAACCATCATCAATGTCGGCATCGTCGGCGCTGGCAACATTGCCCGCAGTCGCCATCTTCCCTGCTTCAAGAAGCATCCGAATGTCCGCCTCGCCGCTATCTCCGATGTCGTCGTCGATCTTGCCGCGTCAGCCGCACAGGAATACGAGATACCCGGCGTATACGCCGACTACCGCGAGATGTTCGAGAACGAGAAGCTTGACGCGGCAGTGATCTGTACGCCGAACAAGTTCCATGCTCCGGCATCCATCGCTGCGCTTGATGCCGGGTTGCACGTGCTTTGCGAAAAACCAATGGCGCTCGACCCGATCGAAGCGCGCGCCATGGTCGCGGCGGCTGAGCGGAGCGGCAAAATCCTGAGCATCGCTTTCCACTATCGCCATATGGCGCCGGTGCGCGCCGCCCGCCGCATCGTCGATTCGGGCGAACTGGGTCACGTCTACATGGCGCGGGTCTACGCTCTTCGTCGCCGGGGCGTCCCTTCGTGGGGAACATTCGTGCAGAAACACATTCAGGGTGGCGGCGCTATGATCGACTTCGGCGTTCACCTGCTTGACACTGCGCTCTGGTTGATGGGCAACCCGCAGCCGGTCGAGGTCTGCGCCAGCATCTCGCAGCACCTCGGCAAGGCGCCGAATGTCAATCCCTGGGGGCAATGGAACTACCGCGAGTTCACGGTTGAGGATCAGGCAGCGGCGTTCATTCGCTTCGCCAATGGCGCCAGCATGCTCCTCGAATGCTCCTGGGCGCTGAATATCCCCGAGAATTACGAAAATGTCTCACTTTCGGGAACCAGCGCCGGGCTGGAAGTCTTTCCGCTGAAGGTCAACAAGGCGCATCTCGATATGCTGGTGAGCTGGAAACCCGACTGGATGCCAGGAGAGCGCGACAACCCCGGTGATGTGCAGACGGCCGATTTCGTCGGCGCGATCCTCGAAGGGCGGCAACCGGTGTCGCAGGCATACCAGGCGTTGCAGGTCACCGAGATTGTGGATGCGATCTACCGCAGCGCAGAGGCACGCGCCGCCGTGCGACTGGATGGCGCCACACCGCAACCATCCCTTCGCTGAGTCTGTTCGTACTGAAGAGGGAGCATGGCATACCCTCTCCGGGTATGCCGCCTCATAGTTTGTGTCTCGCAAGCAATCAAAGCACGCAAAGGAGAACCAGCATCCATGACCGTCACACGGGAACGCTTTGAGCAGGGGATGACCTACGACGAATACAAGGCGCAGATGACCCGCAACCGCGAGCGTCTCGAAGAGAACGAGCGCACTGTCGAGTTGTCAACCGATGATATTGACTTCTTTGCGAACCTGCCAGAACCTCTGAACGTGCTGGTGATCACCGAGGACTGGTGCGGCGACGCCATCGCCAATGTGCCGATCCTGGGGCGACTCGCCGCCGAGAGTGGAAAACTCAATCTGCGCATCTTTTTGCGCGACCAGAACCCTGACCTGATGGATCAGTACCTGAACAGGGGTGTTTACCGCTCAATCCCGGTCTTCGCCTTCTTCGATCAGCAGTTCCGTCCGATCGGGCACTGGATCGAGCGCCCCGCAGTTATCACTGAGATGCAGGAAAAGATGCTGGCAAACCTCTACGCGACCGATCCGGCGTTTGCTGACGTGGCGCCGGGAACATCGATCGCAGTAATGCCTGATGCGGCGCGCGCGCGCCTGATGCAGGCATTCGCCGCGTTTCGCGCCGAAACCCGCCTGCTCGCCGACCGCGAGGTAGTGCGGGAACTGCGCGACCTGATCAGCCGGGAATTGGCGCTTCACCGGGAGGCGTAGACATGGACATCGACAGCGGGCGACATCCGCCTAAAATCAGAATCGCGTACTGCGCGTCGTGCGGGTATGAGCCGCAGACGCTGGAACTCGTCTCGGCGCTGATGCACGCTTTCCGTTACGACATCGCCAGCATCGAAATCATTCCCTGGCAGGACGGCGCCTTCGACGTCGCCGTGGATGGCGATCTGATCCACTCGATGTACCGCGATGGCGGCTTCCCTGCGCCAGAAACGATCATCAGAGCGGTACGGGAACGGCTGGCGCGCTAAACCCGCGCTGGAGCGCCGCAAGGTTCAGCGCCAGCAGGTCCTGGCGACGCTTCGCCATGTGGCGTTCCAGCGCTCGACAGACTTCCTCGAGCGACAGGATCGGTCGCAAACGCAGGAATGCTCCCAGCATCACCATGTTGAGCACGCGCTCGTCGCCTGCCTCACGCGCCAACTCGTTGCCCGGCACAGCGACCAGCGTGATGTCAGAGCGAGTCGGCTCGCGCCCGGCGAGTGAACTGTTGTAAATCAGCAGTCCGCCGCTTGCGACCAGCGGTTCGTACTTATCGAGCGACGGGCGATTGAGCGCAATGACCGTCTGCGGGTTGCGCACCAGCGGCGCTCCGATCGGCGCATCGGACACGATGACCGTGCAGTGCGCCGTGCCTCCGCGCATCTCCGGACCATACGACGGCATCCAGGTCACCTGCAACCCGGCGTCCATCGCGGCATACGCCAGCAACTGCCCGGCAAACAGAGCGCCCTGTCCGCCGGAACCGCTGATGATGAGGTCATGGTACATTTTTGAACTCCCCCAACGGAAACACCGGCAGCATCCGCTCTTCAACCCAGCGGAGCGCGTCAACCGGCGTCATGCCCCAGTTGGTCGGGCAGGTGGAGAGCAATTCGACGAGCGCAAATCCGCGACCGTTCATCTGGCACTCGAACGCAGCGCGCAGCGCCTTCTTCGCCCTGCGAATTTCCGCCGGGTTATGAAGGCTGCGACGCGCCACATATGCCGCACCGTCCATCTGCGCTATCAACTCGCAGACCCGCACCGGATGCCCTGTCTGCCGCGGATCGCGCCCCGCTGGTGATGAGGTCGTCACCATGCCTGCTGGCGAGGTGGGCGCCATCTGCCCGCCGGTCATACCATAGATGGCGTTGTTGATAAAAATGACGGTAATACATTCACCACGCGCCGCAGCGTGCAACACTTCGCCCAACCCGATCGATGCCAGGTCGCCATCACCCTGATAGGTGAAAATGATCCGGTCGGGCAGCACCCGTTTCAGCCCGGTTGCGACCGCCGGAGCGCGCCCGTGCGCAGCGCCGACGAAGTCGCAGGCGATGTAGTTGTAGGCGAACACCGAGCATCCGACGGAGGCGACGCCAATCGTGCGCCCCAGAATGCCGAGTTCCTCCAGCACCTCCGCCGTCAACCGGTGAGCGATGCCGTGGGTGCAGCCGGG
>JANWXL010000500.1 GCA_025055265.1 Roseiflexus sp. | reverse complement strand
TGGCATTCGCTACGAATACGGCATCTTTCGCCAGACATTTGTGGATGGCTGGCAGGTCGAACAGCCGGATCACTGGCTGGCGCGCACCTATCCGTGGGAATTTCCGCACTTTGATATGCGTGTGGAAGTAGGTTTCGGCGGACATACCGAACCATGGACAGATGAGCGCGGTCACTACCGCGTGCGCTGGAAGCCAGCGCGCACGGTCTTCGGCGTTCCGTACAACATCATGGTCCCCGGCTACGGCACAGATAACGTCAACACCCTGCGCCTCTGGAGCGCGCAGGCGGTTGAGGCGTTCGACCTGCGTCTGTTCAACGCTGGCGATTACATACGCGCTATTCAGGATCGCGTGCTCTCCGAGAATATCACGCGGGTGCTCTACCCCGACGACACCACGCCGCAGGGTCGGCAATTGCGCCTGGAGCAGCAGTACTTTTTCGTCGCCTGTTCACTCCGCGACATTCTCCGCACATTCCGGTCGCAGGAGAGCGATTGGGAACGGTTGCCGGAGCGCGTCGTCATTCAACTGAATGATACGCATCCTGCGATTGCGATTGCTGAATTAATGCGCTTGTTGCTCGATGACGAAGGGTTGACATGGGAACAGGCATGGGGCATCACATCGCGCTGCTTCGGGTACACCGTCCATACGCTGCTGCCGGAGGCGCTCGAAGAGTGGCCCGTCGAACTGTTCGAGCGTCTGCTGCCGCGTCATCTGGAGATTATTTATGAGATCAATGCGCGTTTTCTGGCAGAAGTGGCGCAGCGCTACCACGGCGACGTGGAACGTCTGGCGCGGATGTCGATCATCCGCGAGCAGCCGGAACGTCGCGTGCGAATGGCGCATCTGGCGTGCATTGGCTCATATGCGATCAACGGCGTCGCTGCGCTGCACAGCCGCCTGCTGCGTGAGCATACTCTGCGCGACTTCGCAGAATACTGGCCCCGCAAGTTCTCGAACAAAACCAACGGCGTGACGCCGCGCCGCTTTCTGAAACTCTCGAACCCGCGCCTCGCCGACCTGATCTCCGCGCATATCGGCGATACGTGGCTGACCGACCTCGATCAATTGCAGCGCCTTGAACCACTGGTGGATGACCCCGCATTTCGCGCTGCCTGGCGCGAGGTGAAACAGCGCAACAAACAGGCGCTCGCCGCCGATATTCAGCAGAGCCTGGGGCTTGCCGTCGACCCGACATCGCTCTTCGACGTGATGGTCAAACGTCTGCACGAGTACAAACGGCAACTGCTCAAGGCGCTGCATATCATCACGCTCTATCGGCGCATCCTCGAAAACCCGTCGCTGGACATCCTGCCCCGCACCTTTGTTTTCGGAGCGAAGGCGGCGCCGGGCTACCGCATGGCAAAACTGATTATCCGTCTGATCAATGGCGTCGCCGACGTGGTCAATGCCGATCCGGTCGTCTGTGGACGGTTGAAGGTCGCGTTCCTGCCCAATTTCAATGTGTCGCTGGCGGAGCGCATCTACCCGGCAGCCGATCTCTCGGAGCAGATCTCGCTCGCTGGCAAGGAGGCGTCGGGCACGGGCAACATGAAGTTCGCTCTGAACGGTGCGGTGACGATTGGGACGCTCGACGGCGCCAACATCGAAATCCGCGAGCGCGTCGGCGCAGAAAACTTCTTCCTCTTCGGGTTGACGGCGGATGAGGTGCTTGCACTCCGCAACACTGGTTACCGTCCGCGTGACATCTACGACCGCTCACCGACGCTGCGCGGTGTGATTGACATGATCGCCGCCGGGCGCTTTTCGCGCGGTGACCGCGAGATGCTACGCCCGCTCGTTGATAACCTCATCAATCAAGATCCATATATGCATCTGGCGGATTATGAATCCTACTGCGCTGCGCAGGAAGCGGTCGATGCCGCCTACCGCGATCAGGATCGCTGGACGCGCATGTCGATCCTGAACACAGCGCGTTGCGGCTATTTCTCGTCGGATCGCACAATCCGCGAGTACTGCGAGGAGATCTGGAAGGTGCACCCGGTTCGCGTTCGGTTGCCGGGGTAGGTGACGAGGTGAGAGGCGAGAGATTATGAGGCAAGAGGGTTCAGGTGGGAAGGTTAGGGGTTGCACGTAGGGGCGCGCCGGTAGCGCGCCCAGGCGCCCAATCGAGCGTCGCACCGGGGTCCGGCGTTGCGCGCCGGTGGCGCGCCCAGGCGCATAATTGGGCGTCGCGCCGTGGGTCCAGCGACGCGCGTCGGTGGCGCGCCCAGGCGCCCAATCGAGCGTCGCACCGGGGTCCGGTGTTGCGCGCTGGTGGCGCGCCCAGGCGCCCAATCGGGCGTCGCGCCAGGGTCCAGCGACACGCGTTGGTGATGCGCATAGTTGCGCAATTGTACATCTTTAGAGCGTTGAACATTGCACGTTGTACGTCGGGTATGAAGGCGCAGGCTGGCATCCCTTTGCGCTCCCTGTGTCTCTGTGGTTCAAACAGAGTGGCCGGTCTGAGACCGGCATCGCAAGGGCCGGTCTGAGCTCCTCATGAGAAGAAAATAGTCCGGTATTCCTGGGCGCTGCGGGCTGAAGCCCTTGCTGAGGTCACGAAAGCCCCTGTGGGGCTTCCACGTCCTGAGCGAGGGCTTTAGCCCGCAGCTCAGAGAGCGCACCGCTTGGCGGCACAGACTCACCGGATCGATTTCATGTGCGCAAGGGCCAGTCTGAGACCGGCATCGCAAGGGCCGGTCTGAGACTGGCATCGCAAGGGCCGGTCTCAGACCGGCATCGCAAGGGCCGGTCTGAGACCGGCCCCTACCATCGATATCGGAAAGGAGAATGCATTTATGGACGTGCTCGTATACGATGCTCACTCCTACGACCGGACCTTTCTCGACGCCGCCAATCAGGGGCGGCATCGTCTGACGTATACTGCTGCGCAGCTCGACCCGCATACGGCGACGCTGGCACATGGGTTCCCGGCGATCTGCTGCTTCGTGAACGACCAGGCGACAGCGGAGGTGATCGAGCGCCTGGCGGCTGGCGGCACCCGCCTAATCGCGCAGCGCTCCACTGGTTACAACAATATTGATCTGGTCGCTGCGGAACGCCATGGCATCACAGTCATGCGCGTCAGTTACTATTCGCCCTACTCGGTGGCGGAGTTCGCCGTCGGTCTGCTGCTTACGCTCAACCGGCGCATCCATCGCGCCTACAACCGCACCCGCGAGTTTAATTTCCGTCTCGCAGGCTTGCTCGGACGCGACATCCACGGCTCGACCGTCGGCGTGATCGGCACTGGCAAGATCGGCGCGGTCTTTGCGCATATTATGCACGGCTTCGGATGTTCGCTACTCGGCTACGATGTAACGCAGAATCCTGACTGCCTGGCGTTGGGCATGCGCTACGTCCCGCTCGAAGAACTGCTGCGCTCGTCGGACATTGTCAGTCTCCATGTGCCGCTGCTGCCGGAAACGTATCATATCATCAACCGTGAGACGCTGGCGCTGATGAAGCCGGACGCCTTCCTGATCAATACCAGTCGCGGCGGTCTCATCGACACCGATGCGCTGATCGAGACGCTGCGCGCCGGTCGCATTGCAGGGGTCGGTCTCGATGTGTACGAAGAGGAAGAGGGGGTGTTCTTCCACGATCTTTCCGATAAGGTGATCACCGATGATACGCTGGCTCGCCTGATGACCTTCCCAAATGTGCTGGTCACTGGGCATCAGGCGTTCTTCACCCGTGAGGCGATGACCACGATTGCAGAGACAACGATCCGCAACATCACTGACTTCGAGGAAGGACGCGAGAATGAGAATATCCTGCGACCGAGGAGGTGAGGTATGACGGTTCTGACGCAACTCCCTGAGTGGCACGCCCTCGAAACGCACTATCAGGCAATTCGTGACGTGCATGTGCGCCAGTTGTTCGCCGACGACCCCGGTCGCGGCGAGCGCATGAATGCCGAAGCCGCCGGTCTGTTCTTCGATTACTCCAAAAACCGGGCGACTGACGAGACGCTGCGCCTGTTGATCGCGCTGGCGGAGGCGCGCGGATTGCGCGCTCGAATCGATGCGATGTTCCGCGGCGAGCGGATCAATGTCACCGAGAACCGCGCCGTCCTGCACGTTGCGCTGCGCGCGCCGCGCGATGCGGTGATTCTGGTCGATGGCGTGAATGTGGTTCATGAAGTGCACGAGGTGCTCGACCGCATGGCAGCATTTGCCGAACAGGTGCGCAGCGGCGCGTGGACCGGATTCACTGGTAAACCGATCCGCAACATCGTCAATATCGGCATCGGCGGTTCCGACCTGGGACCGGTCATGGCATATGAGGCGCTGCGCTACTACACTGACCGCAATCTAACGCTGCGTTTCGTGTCGAATATTGACGGCAGCGATTTTGCTGAGGCGACCCGCGACCTCGATCCGGCGGAGACGCTGTTCATCGTGGCATCGAAGACATTCACAACGCTCGAAACCATGACCAACGCGCGCACGGCGCGCGCCTGGCTGCTGGCGGCGCTTGGCGACGAAGCAGCGGTGGCGCGCCATTTCGTCGCTGTCTCGACCAATGCCGCTGAGGTGGCGAAGTTCGGCATCGATACGGCGAATATGTTCGGCTTCTGGGATTGGGTCGGCGGACGCTACTCGATGACCTCAGCGATCGGTCTTTCGACCATGATTGCGCTTGGTCCCGACCGGTTCCGCGAGATGCTCGCTGGCTTCCACGCGATGGACGAGCATTTCCGCACCGCGCCGTTCGAGCGCAATCTGCCGGTGATCCATGGCTTGCTGACCGTCTGGTATGTCAACTTTTTCGGCGTCGAGACGGTTGCGATCCTGCCCTACGACAACTACCTTAAGCGCTTCCCCGCCTACCTGCAGCAACTGACGATGGAGAGCAACGGCAAATCGGTGACGCTGTCAGGCGCGCCAGTGACATATCAGACCGGACCGATCTATTGGGGCGAGCCAGGCACGAACGGTCAGCATTCGTTCTATCAGTTAATCCACCAGGGCACGCGGCTGGTGTTGTGCGATTTCATCGGGTTTGCCGAAACGCTCAACCCGCTCGGCAATCACCACGACCTGCTGATGGCGAACATGTTCGCGCAGGCGGAGGCGCTGGCGTTTGGCAAAACGACCGAAGAGGCGCTGGCGGAGGGCACACCAGAGTGGCTGGCGCCGCATCGCACCTTCCCCGGCAATCGTCCATCGAACACTATCCTGGCGGAACGACTGACGCCGGCGACCCTTGGCGCGCTCGTGGCGCTCTATGAGCACAGCGTCTTCACCCAGGGCGCGATCTGGGACATCAATCCCTTCGATCAGTGGGGCGTCGAGCTGGGTAAGGTCCTGGCGGGGCGCATTGCTCCAGAGTTGATGAGCGACACTGCGCCATCACTGGCGCACGATAGCTCGACCAATGCGCTCATCCGGCGCTATCGCGCATTACGCAGGCGACCCTGACGACCATTCCCCATCATGTGCTACAATGAGGCCTATGAGTGCAGGAAGCGTTCACACCGTCCGTTCGCCGCATGTCCTTGATTTTGTGTCGCACAGCGTCGCGCAGACAATGCGCGTCGGTCAGCGTCTGGGCGAACTGTTGCGGCGCGGCGATGTCGTGGCGCTTCGCGGCGACCTTGGCACGGGAAAGACGCACCTGATCAAGGGGATCGTGCTGGGTCTCGGATCAACCGATACGGTCAACAGCCCGAGCTTTGTGCTGATCAATCAGTACCGCGCTGGTGCGCAGCACGGCAGGATGCCGATCTACCACGCGGATCTCTACCGGATTGAGCGGCTGGCGGAACTGCACGGCGTCGGGCTGGAAGAGGCGCTCAACGGCGATGGCGTCTGCCTGATCGAGTGGGCGGATCGCGCAGAGGCGTTGCTGCCGGACGAGCGGCTCGATATACATCTCAGCCATCTGAGCGAGACCAAGCGCGTTGTGCGCTTTACTCCACATGGTCGGCGTTACGAAGAGTTGATCGATACGCTGAAGAAGACGGCGTTCACCTGACCCTATGCTGCTTGCGATCGACACGTCGACGGTTGATGCCGGCATCGCCTGCTACGATGGGGAGCGCGGCGCGCTCGGCGAGTGCGTCTGGCGCGCCGGGCGCGATCATACGGCGCAACTCCTGCCGCAGATCGATCTGTTGCTGCGCCATGTCCGCTGTGCGCGCAGTGATATTCAGGCGGTCGCCGTGGCGCTGGGACCGGGCAGTTGGAGCGGGTTGCGGGTCGGGATGAGCGTCGCCAAGGGATTTGCACTGGCGCGCGACCTGCCGCTGATCGGCATCGGCACGCTCCAGGCGCTGGCGTATCAGCATCGTACTGCGAACGTGCGCGTCGTTCCGATCATCAACCTGGGGCGCGGCAGGGTGGCAGCGCTTGCTGATCATGCGCTGGAACCGCAGAACGTGACGCTTGCCGACCTTGCAGCGATGATCAACGAACCAGCGCTCTTCTGCGGGGACATCGATGCCGAAACCCAGGCGACACTGCGCCGCCTCCTGCATGATCGCGCGCGCTTCCCGTCGCCAGCAGCAAATGTGCGCCGTCCCGCTTACCTGGCGGAACTGGCATGGATGCGACTGACCGCAGGAGAGCGTGACAGCGTTGCCACGCTTGAACCGATCTACCTGGGGCAACCGGTCAAGGCTGCGGGCTGAGGGCGTGCAACGAGGGTTCACTTCGCGCCTATCCGAATAACAGAGGGCTGAAGTCATTGCGAGCGAAGCAAAGCAATCTCCTTGCTCAACAGAAGATTGCATCGTCGCTGCGCCCCTTGCGATGACCGCTCCTGATGCGCAGACGGAGGAACACGTCATGCCGCTGCAAACACTCCAGATTGCACTGACCGATCAGCGTGTAATGACCGAGTATCTGCCTGCTGAGATTGAACAGCGCTTCCTCGGCGGCCGCGGCGCCGCCGTCTGGCTTCTCGCTCAACGTGTTCCTCCGAAAATCGGTCCCCTGGCGCCTGCCAATCTCCTCATCTTCAGCGCTGGACCGCTTGCTGGCGTAACGTTCAGCGGATTTACCGTGACGACGCGCTCGCCAATTACCAATTCCATTTCGCACGGATGGGCGTCGGGGCAATGGGGATCACATCTCCGCCGCGCCGGTCACGATTTGCTGATCCTCGAGGGACAAAGCCCCGACTGGTGCTGGATTCGGATCGACGGATCGCAGGTGGAAATTCGCCCTGCAACCAATCTCCTGGGTCTCGACACGCAGGCGACGAATCAGGCGCTGCGTCGGGAACTTGGCGATGAGTACGCTGTGCTCTGCATTGGACCGGCAGGAGAGGCGGGCGTTTCGTACAGCGCCATTGTCGCTGAAGGCGCGTTTGCTGTTGAACCGGCAGGCGCCGGTGCTGTCATGGCGCGCAAACGAGTGAAAGCAATCGCAGTACGTGGCGCGCACCCCTGCCCTGTTGTTGACCAGCAACGACTCGATCAGGCGCTGGCAAGCATCACCCGCCGCATCGCCGCCAGCGACATCGCTGCCGGTTTTCGTCAGTATGGCAGCCTGTACTACGCGCAGCGCGCCGAAGAACTGGGGGCGTTGAGCGCGCGCAATGGACAGGACCACTCCGTTCCGCATGCCGGCGCGATCAGCCGCACCGCGCTGGCGCAGCGCGGTCGGCGGGAACCGCGCGGTTGCGAAGGATGTCCGCTCGCGTGCCATAGTGCGTATATCCGCAAAAATGGCGAACCGATTGCCTACCCTGATCTTGAAGCGCTTGCCGGCTTTGGGTGGCGGTGCGGCTTGACGACTCCTGACGCCATTATTCTGGTCAACGATCTCTGCCTGCGCCTGGGTCTCGACGTGTCGGAAACCAGTGCGACGCTGGCGTTTGTCATGGAGTGCCGCGAGCGCGGGTTGATCAATACCGGCAACCTGACATGGGGCGATCTTGAATCGGTGGTGGGCGCCATCCGTCGCCTGGGGCAACGTCAGGAAAAGCGCGATATCCTGTCGCTGGGCGTAGGCGAAATGCAGGAAGTCTACTATGGAAGTTCCGCATTTGCGCCACAAGCGCGACGCCTCGCGTTCCCGGCGCTCGATCCGCGTGCGTTGCCTGAAATCGCCCTCGCAGACGCCACGGCGCCGATTGGCGGCGACTACCGTTACGCAATGATCTATGAGCCGTTCCTGGTTGAACCTCCCGTGTGGCTTCCTGGCGATCCTGCCAACCCCCGCACAACCCACGGCGCCGTACCGCGCCTGATCTGGCACGAACGCTTTGCGGCGGCGATTGACGCGGCAGGGTTATGCCGCCGCCTGGCGTTGCTGGCGTATCAGATTGCTCCTGCTGAACTCAATGAGTTGCTGGCAGCAACGCTGGGACGGTCGTTCACCAGCGTTGATGTGGCGAAGATCGGTGAGCGGATCGTCACGCTCGAACGTTTGCTGGCGGTGGAGTACGGCGCCGGGCGCGATATGCTGCCGCATCGCTGGATGGAAGAACCCCTCGAAGATGGACCGGCGGCAGGGAAATTGCCGCTTCTGGACGAGATGCTGGCGGAGTACTATCGCCGCCATGGCTGGAACGAACAGGGACGACCCTCGGAGGCGCGGCTGGCGGAACTGGGGATCACGCCGCTTTCCTGATCATCTTCCTGCGCGTCGCAACCTGATCGCAGTTTCCGGCGTCTCACCGGCTGAATATCCTGTTGCACGCCGGAGAATCACCGTATGACCCTCCACGTTGATGATGTCTTTGCGCCGCTCGACCACGACCACATCCTGGAGCGGCTGGCAGGAGGCAATGAGACCGAGGTGTACTGGACCGATGACCGTCGCTATGTCGTCAAACTCAAATATGATCTGGGAGGAAGTCGGAGTCAGGCGCTGCAATGGGCGCAGTGGATGCGCGCTGTCGCCGACCGCTACACGGCATGCCTGGGGGAGCGCCACACGATTCCTAACTACTTCATTCTTGCGCGCGGGAGTGACGGGCGTATCTATCCATTGACGATCCAGCCCTTCCTTCCCGATGCCCGGCCGCTCGACGCGCTCGACTATCGTGCGCTGACGCCGGAACAACGCACAACGATTGCTCTGCAGCTCAGCGAGATCCTGCGTCGGGCGCATGCTTTCTACCGCGCAACCGGCAGCATGCCCGATTTGTATGGGCGATCTGCCAGCAGCAGCGACGAGCGCGAGCGGATGAAGGCGCTCACCCAATTGCCGCAACGCCTCTGGAGCTTTCTCGTCGAGCGCACTGTGCTGCGGTCGCACAACCTGATGCTTGTGCACAACTCAGAACCGCGCATCGTGCTGATCGATTATGATCCGGTGCGGAGAGGTCGCTTCTACCGTCTGATCTACTTCGCCGTTCGCCGTATTCTGTTACTGCGCGACCTGGCGGCGCTCGCGTGGCTGCGCCGCGGCGCTGGCGTTGATCGGGAAGGGCGAACTCGATCGCCGACACTGCGTGCATCCACATCGTCACCTGATCCGTCATGACACATCGACGGGGATGACGGGGCTGATCTCGGTTTTTTGCAGGTCATCAAGTGAGCGCGTTCGCGCCTTTAGCGGTGTGAACGCATAATCCCCGTCACTGAAACGCTCGGAACGTGATCAAAAATTGTGATCTTGCCACATTGTCGCACTGAAAGGCGTCTGGTATAATATCAGCACGAGCGGTCAACGAGGACTGTTGTTGTCTGTCCATATTCGCTGTTGTGCCGCGCAAGATCAATCAGGAGCAGCGCTCCTAGAACGTGAACGATTATGGGTGACAATCGCTGGCTGAAGAATAGTTTCGTCTACCTCATCATTCTGGTTGCTGCACTGGCGCTGTTCTTCAATTACTTCAACAATGCGCAGGGTCAGGCGGAAGAACGAGGCATCTATCAGGTGCTCGCAGATGCCAAAGCCGGTAGAATTGAGAAGATTGAAGCGCAATCGGGCAACACCGAGATTCTGGTGACATACCGCGATACCAGAACGAAAGTGCGGTCGCGCATCGAGTCGAATGATAGCGTGACCAGCCTGCTGGTACAGGCTGGAGTTCCGCTCGATGCCGTGAATGTTGAAGTTCGCGCCGCGCCTGCCTGGGGCGGATTGTTGAATGTCTTCACTATCCTGCTGCCAGTGTTGCTGATGATTGGCTTTTTTGTCTTCTTTATGCGTCAGGCGCAGGGGTCGAACAATCAGGCGCTGTCGTTTGGAAAGAGTCGGGCGCGCATGTTCTCCGGCGATAAGCCAACAGTGACATTCGCCGACGTCGCCGGGCAGGAAGAAGCCAAACAGGATTTGACTGAGGTTGTTGAGTTTCTTAAGTTTCCCGATAAGTTTGCAGCCCTTGGTGCGCGCATTCCGCGCGGCGTGTTGATGGTCGGTCCTCCTGGAACCGGTAAGACGCTCCTGTCGCGCGC
>JANWXL010000265.1 GCA_025055265.1 Roseiflexus sp. | reverse complement strand
TGGGCGGGTGCAGCGCCGTAACCATCGCTCGTATAATGAAACCATTCACATTCCTGGCAAATGATTGCGCGTGCAGTAGTGAAACAGGCAAAGAACGCCATGAGCTACCATTCCCTCGTGAGCCCGGCACGCAACGACGACGACCTTGTCGCTGCGGCGCTTGCTGCAATCCATCTCTATCTGGAGGCTGAACAATCGGAAGCCGTTGAAATGGAGCCGCAACGGAACGCCTGGCAGGCAGCGGCGCTGGTTGCAGCGCAGGGCGGCGTGCCGGCCCGCGGAGACCGCGCCGTCACCTGGAGAACGGTTGACCGCGCCGGTCGTGCTGTGCGCTGGAGCGTCGGCATTCTGGGAACATTCGATTGATTGTGTGGAGTGAGGGGCATATGTTCGACACTGTGCTGGTCGCCAATCGCGGTGAGATTGCCTTGCGCGTCATGCGCGCCTGCAAGGAGCTGGGGCTGCGGACGGTTGCGATCTACAGCGAAGCTGATCGTCACGCGCCGCATGTGGCGTATGCCGACGCCGCCTATCTGGTGGGTCCGGCTTCAGCCGCGCAAAGTTATCTGAACATCGAGCGGATTATCGAAGTTGCGCGCGAGTCAGGGGCTGGCGCCGTGCATCCAGGGTACGGTTTCCTAGCGGAGAACCCGTCGTTTGCGCGCGCCGTTACCCTTGCCGGTCTGGTCTTCATCGGTCCTCCGGCTGAGGTGATGGAGCGTATGGGCGGCAAGGTCGCAGCGCGCCGCGAAGCGAAAGCCGCTGGAGTGCCTGTGGTGCCCGGAACGCTCCATCCGGTTGGCACACTCGAGGAATTGCGTGCATGTGCGCACGAGTATGGCTATCCCATCGCCATCAAAGCCGTCGCCGGCGGCGGCGGGCGCGGCTTCCGCGTTGTGTTCGAGGAGAGCGAATTGCGGCAGGCGTTCGAGAGTGCGCGCCGTGAGGCGGAACTCGGGTTTGGCAATGCCGATGTGTACGTTGAAAAGTATCTGACCGATCCGCGCCATATCGAAATTCAGGTGCTGGCGGACGCCCATGGCAACGTGATTCACCTTGGCGAGCGCGAGTGTTCGATCCAGCGTCGTCATCAGAAGTTGATCGAGGAAAGTCCTTCTCCAATAATAACGCCCGAAATGCGCAGAAAAATGGGAGAAGCGGCAGTTCGCCTGGCGAAGCAGGTTGGGTATGTCAGCGCCGGTACGCTGGAGTTTATCTATCAGGACGGCGAATTCTATTTCCTCGAAATGAATACCCGCATCCAGGTCGAACATACCGTCACCGAAATGGTCACCGGCATCGACCTGGTGAAGGCGCAACTGCGGATCGCGCGCGGCGAACGGCTCTGGTTGACTCAAAACGACGTCGTGATCCGCGGGCATGCGATGGAATGCCGGATCAATGCGGAAGATCCTGCTAACAACTTCCGTCCCTCGCTGGGAACGCTCGTCGAGTATAGCGAACCCTACGGCTTCGGCGTGCGAGTCGACAGCGGCGTGCATAAAGGGTATACTATCCCGCAACATTATGACTCGCTGATCGCCAAGCTGATCTGCTGGGGGGACGACCG
>JANWXL010000467.1 GCA_025055265.1 Roseiflexus sp. | reverse complement strand
GAACCGCTGATCACTGCCCGGCGCGGCTGATCGAACCGCCGCGCGCGCGCGAGGTCCGGCTGGCGGCGCAGCATGATCCCCAGCACATTCTGCAACGGTTCCGCTTCAACAAAGACCGTGCCGCCGTCGGGATCGGCGGATGGCGACTGCGCCAGCGACCGGTCGCGTTCGATGCCGCTGGCAAGCCCGGCGGCGCTCAACAACGTGTGGAAGACTCGTCGTAGCGAGACGGTGTGATCAACCACGGCGCCGCGCTGAAAGTCGCCAAATGGGTCGCGGATCATCAGCGGCACGTGCACCAACTCATTGTACGCCGATACCGTATGCCCGACCAGACCTTTCTCCCCGAGGTGATCGCCATGGTCGGCGCACACCAGGAGCAACGTCCGGTCGAGCGCGCCGCTATCGCGCAGACGCCGCAGGAACGCACCAATATGTGCGTCCTGGGTGGCGACTTCCGCATCATACACATCGCTGAGCACATAGTGGTACCGCTCATCGGCGCCGGAGAACGGCGCCAGCCAGCCGAACACATCGCCATTGAAGCGCCGCACATAACGCGCCGCTTCGCGATCACGGATCACTTCCGGCGCAAATCGTTCGAGCACGCGGCGGTCGGGATGGTATGGGGTGTGAACCCCCATCACATTGATGAAGGCGAAGATCGGCTGGTTGCGCTCCACGCCGCGCCGCTCGATCAGCAAACGCGCCGCGTCGCTGAGTGATTTGGGAGTGTTGCCCTTGAAACTGAGCGCCGTTTGCCATAACGGCACCATCAATGGCGTAAAGGCGAATTCCAGCATCGCCTCCGAATGCGCAAAGGAGTTCTGAATGCGGTTGAGCGCCTCCGCCAGGCGCCCTTTGAACCACTGGCGGTACCGGCTGATCAAGCCGGGATGCGCGCCTGCCTGGTTGGGGCGCGAGGTCATCAGACCGCTGTAGTTCAGGAAACTCTCGAACCCGCGCCGCAGACCGTTGTTGACCACCCCAACCAGCGGGTTGTTGCAGAACGCCGCCGTCATATACCCGCCTTCGCGCAGGCGTTCCGCCAGCGTCGGAATACTCGCCGGAAGCGCCGCCGACGACTGATGCGTTGCATGTTCAGAGGGGTAGAGACCGGTAAACATCGACGCATGCGAGGGGATGGTCCATTGCGCTGTGGCGAACACACGGCGGAACAGAGTCGCTTCGGCAGCGAGTTCGTCGAGATGGGGCGAGGTCGGGCGGGAATAGCCGTAGCACGAAAGTCTATCGATACGCTGCGTATCCAGCACAAGCAACACAATATCGGGACGCCGACTCACAAAAACTCCTCCTCCAGGAACGGTCAGTTCGGGATGCTTTAGTATACCACGCAGTCGTGCGAAAGAGAGTCTCCGGTTGACGCATGCGCCAAAGAACGCCATAATAGGCGCACCTGAATTGAGGGCGCCCCTGTGAACGATCAGACTGCCGCTTGCTACGCTCAACTGGCTGAGCGCATCATATCGCTCAAGTTGTTGCCGCGCACCGGATGGCTGCAACGTGGCGTGACCGCTGCCGAGAGTGTGGCGGATCATAGCTTCGGCATTGCTGCGCTGGCGCTCGTGTTTACGGCGGCGGACGACTCATTCGACCGCGAACGGGTGCTGGCGCTGGCACTGGTTCACGATTTCGCCGAAGCGTTGCTCGGCGATCTTCCGCTTTCGGCGCGGCGCCTGATCGGAGAAGCCGCCAAGCGCGATGCTGAACGCCGGGCAATGGCGGAACTCTGCGCGGCGCTCCCCGGCGGCGATCGCCTGATGCTCTTATGGGAAGAGTATGCCGCCGGTGAGACACGCGAAGC
>JANWXL010000426.1 GCA_025055265.1 Roseiflexus sp. | reverse complement strand
ATTCGCTTCCTTATTCGTTGACAGGCGAAAGAGGCGCGAGGCGCGAGGCACAAGGCACGAGGCAAGAGGAGGGCAGTGGTGGAAGGTCAGGAAGCCCAACCCCTAACCCCTAACCCTTAACCCTTAACCCCTAACCCATCGTCTCTCGGTTCGACCATCATCCCCTAACATCGTCCGAGTCAATAAACCCACTCACATTGATCGCCACCAATTGCCCGGGGTCTGGTTCGGCGCGCACTTCGACGAGCGCCAGCCACTTGACCCACACGAACCCGCGCTCACCAGGAGCGACGAGGCGGGCGGGCGCGCCGTGTCCGTGGCTGAGCGGCTCGCCGCCCACCCGCACCGCAATCAACGTCTCGCGCGCCTGTTCCAGCGGCAGACTCCAGCGATACCCGGTCACTGATACGAACCTGACCCAGCGCGCCTCCGGCGACACCCCAGCGCGGTCGAGCAGCGCGCCGACCCGTGTGCCGCTCCAGTGCTGCGTCGTGTAAAAGCCGCCAGTACAGTCGAGCGTCGCCGTCAGTTCATCGCGCGCATCGAGTTCATCGCGGTTGATGGCGAATGGTTCGGCGACTAGACCGGTCACGCGCAAACGCCATGTCGCCACATCCAGCGGCGCTGGTCGATCCGCCATCCAGCTAACGACCGGAAATCCGTTGCCGCTAAAACTTGCGACTTCGCGCGAACCGGTGAAGCGTCGTTGCGCTCCAGGCAGCCCCAATCCGCCGATGAGTCGCTCCTGAAGGGGCCAGAGCAACACTGCACTCAGCGCAAACGCTCCTGCGCGCAGCGCCTGCCGCCGTGAGCGGTCTTCGGAACGCAACGGCTTTGCGCGAATGACCATATGCGCCGAAAGCACAACGGTCAGCGCCAGACCGAACAGAATATGCCAGTTGAGCAGGTTATAGCCGAGCACGACGACATTGCCGCCGCTCACCCACGCGATACCGCAGATGAGCGTGAGGAGCGCCAGCGCTGTGGCGCCCAGCCCGGCCCAGGCGCGCGGGGAACGGATGCCGGGCAGCAGACGATTGCGGACGCGCACCAGCTTAGGAATCAGAAGCAGGAGCGTCAGATAGCCGGTTGCGCCGTGGAGCGCAAACACCCACCAACCATCCGGTCGCCCGACGGTCAACGTCCAGAGACCGGTGGCAAACGCGGCGCCGGTTGCCAGCGCCAGGCTCCAGTCTGTCGTGCGGGGTCGCATCGCTGATTGCCTTCTTGCTGTGCGTAAGCATTGAACGGACCGTCTGCGGTTCGCGCAGGCTTCGACAGGCTCAGCCCACGCTCGCCATCACGTGCAAGCATTGTGAGCAACGCCGTGGATGGGAATGCGCGCCCATGCCGCATCAACCTGCGCGCGGGTGGCATCGAGCGCGCCGCTGTTATCGATCACGACGTCCGCCTGTGCGACCCGGCTTTCCTGCGGCGGCTGCGCGGCAATGCGTATGCGGGCTTCGACTTCGCTCATGCCGCGCGTCTCCATCAGGCGGCGCAGTTGCTGATCCGGGGTGCAGGTCACCACCCACACGGCGTCACATACCTGTTTCCAGCCAGCTTCCAGCAGTTTGACAGCATCGATGACGGCGACGCGCGCATATGTTGCCGCCTCATCGAGCCATGCCAGAATGCGCGCATGCACGGCGGGATGGACGATCTGTTCCAGGCGTCGCAGCGCCTGCGGGTCCGAAAAAACAATCGCCCCTAGCCGCTGCCGATCGATCGGTCCGCCTGGTTCGACCAGGATTGTCTCGCCGAACGTCTCGACAATCTGCTGATAGACCGGTTCCCCCGGCTGCTGCACCTGTCGGGTCACCTGATCGGCGTCAATCACTGCGGCGCCATGATCTCTGAGCATTGCCAGCACGGTGCTTTTGCCACAGGCGATATTGCCGGTCAACCCGATCAGGTATACCCCTTTGTACGGCATATGTCCCGCCTCTCAGCGATCAACCGGCGGTGGCTGCGACAGGCTCAGCCACCGCCAGTCGCAGCCAACGCCGATCACAAGATCGTCGCAGTTCGATAACAATTATGAACACCGCTCTACCGTTCGACTGCCGCCAGTTCGAGTTCGACATACTCCTGTTTGATCAGCGCCTCCTCAGGAACGCCGAAACGCGCCAGCAGTTCGCCGATGAGTTCGACCTTGTGCTCAGCGTCCTTCCGGCTCCAGGTGCGGCTCTTGATCTCCAGGTACGGTCCGGGGCGCGTATGCCCGACCAGCGTATCAAGGTTGACGGCGAAATCGGCGTCGCGGTACTGGATGCGCCAGCGGCGGCGGCGCTTTTCGATCTCCACGATCCGATCCGGCTGGAAGTATTCACGGTAGAAGCGCAGCGTGCGATCCGCGCGCGCCGTGTAGCGCGACCTTCCGAAGAGCACCGCCATCGGATACTCGCCACGCTGCGCTGGCGCCATAAGAGTGATCGTGTACTTCGGCTCAACACGCGCGCCTGGATCGGTCCGATGGTCTTCTCGAATGCGAATGCGACCACGCTCTTCGTCGTCCCACAGAAAGTAGGTGTCGTACTGCGTGCGTTCACTCGCTTTGGTGATTGTGATGTCGGATTCGTGCAACATCCGCACAACCCGTTCAGCAGTCTGCGGATCGATGAGCGCTTTCGCCTGGACCTCGAAAATCTCGGATGGCTGCACGCCGCCGATCGCCAGGATTTTGTCGAGCAGGTTATCTTCACGCGCCGCCAGGAAGACGTCGATCCGATCGGCAATCGCCTGAGCGCGACGCAGCACGTCTTCCTCGTCGATCGTCAGCAACTGCTGGTTGCGGAGCAGGAATCGCCCGTCTACCAGCACATCGCGCACATCCGCCGAGCGCGCGCCATAGACCAGGTGCGAGTAGATCGCATCAGGAGCGTAGTGGTAGCGCGGCGCAGAGTGCAACCGTCCCAGCACGACGACGGCGATATCGGCGCGCTTGCCAGGTTCAAGCGAGCCGATCAGATGGTCGAGATGAATAGCGCGCGCCCCCGACGATGTCGCCAGCGCCAGCGCATCGCGCGCTGGAACCGCCGTCGGGTCGCCGCTCACCCCTTTCGGCAGCAGCGCCGCCAGGTGAATCTCGGTGAACATATCCTGATCATCGTTCGAGGCTGGTCCATCGGTGCCCAGACCGACGCGCAGACCGGCTTCGATGAAGCGGCGGATGGGCGCAATGCCGCTGGCAAGCTTCAGGTTCGACGAAGGGCACGGGACCACGCCAACGTGATGTTCGCGCAGCAGCCGGACATCGTCCTCGGTGGCGTGGACGCAGTGTGCAGCGACGCACTTGCCATCGAACGCGCCGACGCGCTTGGCATAGCGAATCGGGGTCACCTCCCGTTCGCGGCGACTCTCCTCGACCTCACGTTCAGTCTCGGAGAGGTGGGTGACCAGCGGCACACCGTAGCGACGGCAGAGCGCCGCCGCCTCGCGGTAGATCGCATCGGTGCAGGTGTACGGCGCGTGAGGCGCAATGGTTGGAATGATGCGCTCATGCCCGTGCCACTGCTCGATAAAGGCGCGCGCGCGCTCCAGACCCTCATCGAACGACGCGGCGTCAGGGGTGGGCAGGCGCATCACCGTCTGCCCGCAGATCGCGCGCATTCCGGCAAGATCGGCGGCGCGCGCAACCTCTTCCTCGAAATAATACATATCCACAAAGGTCGTCGTCCCGCCCCGGATCATCTCAGCGCACGAGAGTTGCGTGCCGGTGAAGACGAACTCAGGATCGACGAAGCGGCTCTCGACCGGGAACATATAGCCGAACAGCCAGACGTCGAGTTGCTGATCGGCGACCAGACCGCGCAACAGGCTCATCGGCACGTGCGCGTGGGCATTGATCAATCCGGGGATAATCGCGCACCCCTGGCAATCGACCGTTTCGCGGGCAGTGAAGCGCGCACTCAGATCATCGAATGGACCGACCGCGACGATCTCATTGCCGCGCACCGCCACCGCCCCATCGAGAAACACGCGCCCTGCGGCGTCCATGGTGACCACGGCGCCGTGGATGAGCAGAAGATCGACGGTTTCCATGAAAACTCCTTACTCACGCGTGAGGCGCAGCGCCGATGATAACCGCCCTTCGAGCGCCTGTGTGATATTCTGAAGTTCGACTCGTGGATCGACTTGCAACCCCAAACATCGGGCAACGCCTGCTGTGTCTGTACCCCATTTTGAACTCAGGACGATGCCAAACGATTGACTGATCGGGTCTTTACTCATTCGATACACGTGAAACCGCAACGAGTCGCTATCGACAGGCGGGTTATGAAGGTGATCGAATGTAAACTGCCGCGCCATGTAATCGAATAACCTTTCTTGAAGAATCAAAACCATCTTCTTACCGATATGTTCGAAGGTCTGTACTTTATGATGCATCTGGACAAGAACAGTCTTTGCGGTCATTTTCCAATTAATACCATGCGAGGATGTCTCTCCTTCACCTATCTCATCTTGCTCGACACCCAAATCCCTTAGCAGTCTTTGCCGTTCTGGCCATACAGTACCCGTCGTATCAAGTGCTTGAGTCTCTATTCCCACGAAATCCAAGATCTTACCGTTTACGCTTAATGTCAGAAAGAAATCCACATTTCCGCCGGGAATATTGACTTCTGGGATGAGATATAATTCATTACCCGACTCTAATGGCTTCATAAGATCAAGACAATCAAGAAATACCTTATTGTCTGCCGTAAAGCGCGTGGGGCAAATTATAATGGGGTTTCTTTGATTTCCGTAGAGTACTGTGCAAGATCCGATTGAAATCGAAGGATCACTTTTGCGCACTTTATAACACTTCTTTCCGAGAAACGGACACTTTTGCTCCGACACAATCTTCTGCCAATCAATACCCTTCTGATTGGTAGAGTAGCCAAAGAGCTCCGCTATTCGACTCACAACAACGTCTGACATCGTTGCATTGCCATTTCGAGATAGCGCCGCGAGATATCTATACCTATCGAGCGCCGCCCGAGATCGCGCGCTGCCAGGAGTGTGGTTCCCGTTCCACAAAACGGATCGAGAACCACGCCGCATTCGGGACATGTGGAGAGGATAGGGATGCGACAGAGATCGACGGGATACGGCGCAAAGTGCACATCTCGTCGCTGCGTATCCTCGGGAAGAATGTCCCACACATCGCCGGGCTTGCTCCCGTGAGGATGGTAGCGCAGAAAATAGAACCCCTTCTCATTCAGTTCACGCGCCCGCCCCGATACACGCTCACGATCCGAATGCGTGGCACGCTGCTGTCCACGAATGATCATTCGGAAATCGGATATCCTGCCCGCAGCGACATCTTCCAGCATCTTGTTCAATTCCTGGAGCGCTTCCTGCTTCTCTTCGTCGGAAAGAGCAGTTGAAAGTTCAATCTGGCGACGATAGCGCACTCCTGAAACTCCTGTCGCCGATATGACTGAGCCGTTCACAACTCTGGATTGCCGCGGTTTTGAGCGAATAGCATCAACATTGTAGTAGTATTTTGATTGCTTTACGAAATGGAAGACGTATTCGTGAACGTTTCCTAGACGATTCTTTGCGGTGTCCATCCCGCTCTTAACCTTATTCCAGATCACACTGTTGCGCAATATCCATCCTTGATGATCAGTCAGTTCGAGCGCAATACGCCAGGGAATGCCGAGCAGGTGCATATGATGATACGTATCGCCGAGGTTGAGCCAGAACGACCCTTCTGGCTTCAGCACACGCTTGATAAGAGAACATATCTGCGTAAGACGGCGGATGTATTCATGATAGTCATTCTCCATCCCGATGCCACCGTCTTCGTATTCGCGTTTTCCCCAGTATGGCGGAGATGTCATCACCATATCGACGCTTGCCTCTGGCAATTGCTCCAGCACGATCTGCGCATCGCCAAGCAACAGGAGCGGTTGCAGCCGCGTGTCGCGCAGATAGGCGTCAACACTGGTGCGATAATGATTCTCGACGATCATTGATTGGCATTGATCGTGTGTAACGAATGATTGCTGCTTTGCGGCTGCGTCCATACAACATTTCCTGATTATTCCGTATTCGGATGTCATCGTGCATGCTATGCACTTATCCGCCATCCGCTCCTGATTGCGGCGCATTTGCCGGAGACGCCGCTGCCGGTTGCGGCGGACGGCGCGCATAGAGCAGCATCTGCACCTGTTCGACCGGCGTCAGCGACGCCTGCCCGGTGAGAAAGACGCCATCACAGCGCATGCAGTAGTGGAGTTGCTGCCAGCGTTCACTGGCGCGATGCCAGGCGGCGAACGCCCGGCGGAAGTAGCGGCTGGCGCGCGCCTGCCGCCAGACGAACATGGCATGCACGCCGACGAAGACGAACAGGAACGTAATGATCCCAGTAAACACAGAGGTGTCGCGCACGCCGAACAGCAGACTGGTGCGCGGCGCCGATGAAGTCAGTTCGGTCAGCCCTGTGGCGAAGATAGCAGCGCTGATGCTGACCATCGTCGCAAAGAACGACGTGGCGCAGCCAATGACGGCGGCGGGCTGCGGCGATCGCGGCGCGGCAAGTCGCTGCGCCAGCGTCGAGTCCGGTTCCTCCCGCACGAGATCGCTCACACGGCGCACCATGTCGTTCTGACCG
Source organism: Roseiflexus sp. (assembly GCA_025055265.1). Taxonomy (GTDB): domain Bacteria; phylum Chloroflexota; class Chloroflexia; order Chloroflexales; family Roseiflexaceae; genus Roseiflexus. Next base: position 5,584 of record JANWXL010000426.1, on the reverse strand, counting down.
CACTGAGGACAGGCTGGCAGGGAAGTGACATCGGCAGTCATAGGTTCGGACTCGGTTCCTCTCAGTCGCGCGATGATGATGGCGGCGATGTTCGTCGTTGTTCATACTCATCGCGCGTAATAAATGCGCCGCCTTCGATCGTGCGGCTGATTTCGCGGCGGCGAGCATCATACTCGATCTCGGCGCGCATCAACCGAAAACAGCGCGAGTCCATGATCTCCTTAATCAACCGGTAGCCGACGAGATCATCGCTGTCGCCATACTCCGGCATCAGGTCGTTGCGCGGATCGACGCGCACATGGACGACTGCGTGACAGCGCCCGCACTCGACGTACAGGTGGATTGCGTCGTCACGCTCACGATGAGTATGGTTACCGCCAAATAGCCGTCGCAGGAAATGCATCTCTGGTATTATGCCTGGTCGCTTCGTTCTGGCAAGTATACCACGAGCGCGCCATCACGGTTCGGCACTGATGACTCGCCCTTCAGCGGCGCGCACCAACCGGTCGCGGATGGCCAGGCTCAACCCCTCCTGACCCGGATCGCGCACCAGGATCAGGTCGACGCCGGCACGCTCGATCTCGCGCAATGCAGCGAACAGGCGTTGCGCCACCTTTTCTGGGTCAGTTGCAGGACCCAGCGTCACCACCTGCACCGGAAGATCGGACAGTTCCGGCGCGTCCTCATCGAATGCCAGCACGCCGATCCGTTTGCCTGCGCTTATGGCAGTCAGCGCCTCGTGGCGGATGCGCGCCAGCGCTGCATCGCGCCCGCCCTCCACCACGATCAGCGTCGCATTGGGAGCATAGTGCCGCAGCAACATCCCCGGCGCTGGCGCTGCTTCGCCGTCAGCGGTCAGATAGCGCGGCGTAAAGATCACATCAGGCAATAGTTCTCGCAGCGCCGCAACCGTCACGCCGCCGGGGCGCAACAGGACGGGCGGATCAACTGTCAGATCGACCACGCTCGACTCGACGCCAACGGGTGTGGGACCGCCATCGAGCACCAGATCGATGCGCCCTGCCAGATCATCGAGCACATGCGCCGCAGTTGTCGGGCTGGGACGACTGAACCGATTGGCGCTCGGCGCCGCAATTGGCGCGTCAGCCGCAGTGATCAATGCCAGCGCCACCGGATGGGACGGCATGCGCACCGCCACGGTAGCGCGCCCGGCAGAGAGATTGGCAGGAACAATGGGACGCCGCCACACCACCAGCGTGAGCGGTCCGGGCCAGAAACGCTGCGCCAGCGCATACGCGACTGGCGGCACATCACGCGCCAGCGCATCGAGTTGATGCGCGTTAGCAATGTGAGCAATAATTGGGTCGGTGGCCGGGCGCCCCTTGGCCTGAAAAATTCGCGCCACCGCCCGTTCATCGAGCGCATTCGCACCCAGACCATAAACCGTCTCGGTGGGAAACGCCACCAGTCCGCCTGCCCGGATCACCGCTGCGGCCTCAGCGATGATCTGCGGGTCGGGCGCGGACGGATCGACGGTCAGGACGCGGGTTGGAATATAGTCAGTCACTTCAACTCGTGATAGCCGCGACGGTAATAAATGAGCGGCGAACCCTCGCGGATCTCCCCATGCTGCACTTCACCGACAAAGATCGAGTGATCCCCGCCGGGAAACGTATCGGTCAACCGACACTCAAACGCCGCCAGCGTACCGTCGAGGATGGGCAATCCCATCTGACCGAACCGCCAGGCGACGCCCATAAACTTATCGATCTCCGGCGTCGCAAATCGACGCGACAGATATTCCTGATGTTTTTCGAGAATATTGACTGCATAGCGCCCGGCGGCAGCGATCGCATCGTGCGCCCGGACTTTTTTATCGATACAGATTAACACCAGGGGCGGACGCAGAGAAAGCGAACAGAAGGAACTGACCGTCAATCCAAAGATCTGCCCCTCGTATGCGGTCGTCACCACGGTCACGCCACTGGCGAAATGACCCATCAACTGGCGAAAACGAGATTCATCGACTGACATGGATGCTCCGTTGGTTCAACAGGCTTCGCCAAGATATACGGCGCCGCCTTCACAACAGTTGTATCTCTTGTGTAAAGAGATTGTCTACAGTATAATACTCGATAAGCCGTACTGCTTGCGCTCCATCCGTTGCTGTGTCAACCCCTCGCCACCGGTTGGGGCTTCAGGACACATACTGCATCATCGTATTCAGTACCCGGCGCAAAAGCAGAGAACGCATCACATCGGGAGGACGGGGTGAACTCAACCTCGATCGTGCTGGTCAATGCACATGCGCTGTTTCGTGAAGGATTGCGCCATCATCTTGCAGGATCGACCGAGTTTCATGTGATCGGCGAAGCGAGCAATGGTCAGCAGGCTATTCAAATCGTCGACGCGCTCGACCCCGATATGGTCGTAATGGAGGTCGATCTGCCAGGGGTCAATGGTCTTGAAGTCGCGCGCGCGATCAAGCGCTCACATCCGCATATCCGTATCGTTCTGCTCAGTTCCACCATGGACGGGCAGGAGGTGGTCAAAGCCATTCGCGCTGGCATTGCCGCTTTCGTGCCTCGCAATATCGCTCCTGAAAAGTTGATGCAGACGTTGCATCAGGTGCGGCGCGGCAATTATCCGATTAATGATCTGGTGCTCTCCTCGCCCGACGTTGCGGCGCAGGTGCTCAACGCCTTTCGCCAGATGGCGGCGGAAGAGGATACGCAGAGCATTTACTCGCCGCTCTCGCCGCGCGAGTTGCAGGTGCTCGAGCTGGTCGCCGCCGGACGCACCAACAAGGAAATCGCCAAACTCCTCGACATCTCCAACCAGACCGTCAAGAACCACATTTCGTCGATCCTGCGCAAACTTGCGGTCAATGATCGCACGCAGGCGGTCGTCTACGCGATGCGTCGCGGATGGATCAAAGTTGCACTCCCCGGCGACCCGCTGACCTAGTTGCGCTTTTCGCAAGACGTGATATGCTGTGAGGGCATTATCGTGGCGCCCTTGATTGGAAGTCTGCTATCCGCTATGGATCACGCCGTGCGACCTGTCGTCGCCCTGAAGCCTGGTGAGACGACATGACCCGAACCATCCGTATTGTCCTCGTCCTTATTCCCTTGCTGGCGCTGACACTCACCGCGTGCGGACCTTTCTCGATTGCCGAACAGGAACGTATCCGCGAAATTCAGACGATCGAGGCGTCGACGCCGACGGTCACGCCCGTTCCGCCAACCAACACACCGACGCCGCTGCCGCCAACGCCGACATCGACCCCTGGTCCGACGGCGACGCCGCTGCCGCCCACCCCCACGCTTACACCCTCGCCGACGCCGCTGCCGCCCACCCCCACGCCAAACCCGATCCTGGCGCAGTTCAGTCTGTGCAATCAACAGGCGGGCGATCCGGCAGGCGGACGGTTCAGTATGCGGGTGACGGCGATCACCACGACAGTTGATGCGTTTTTTGAACGGCTTGAACTGACGCTCGACGTTCCTGCCAGCTCGGCGCAACCGCACGCTTCGGCGCGCTGCCGTCCCGCCCCTGCTGCGCCGCAGACGGTTGGCGAAGTCGAGGTGGCGGGCGCATACCTGATTGAAGTGCAACTCGACGGGTGGCTGCGCGATGATGCGTTCCGCACATCGCTCGCCACACCGACCGTTCCTCTAAGCGGAACGCAGGTGCTGCGCGCTGCGGCATTCCGGGTTCCTTCCGATAGAACCACGGGCGCACGGCTAGTCATCGGCATTGATCAGCCGCTCCCGTTCCGCGTGCGCCTGGAAGACAACCCGTTGCGCCTGGTGATCGATGTGGCAAAAAGCGGTCCCCTCAGCCCGGCAAGCGACCTGCTTCGCATGCCGGCAGGCACAGCCGTTGCGCCTGCCGCGCCGATCTTCTACCTTGCCGATGGCGATATCTGGCGCGTCAGTAATGGCACGCCAGAAAATCTGACTGAACGCCTCCGCGCCGGGCAGTTTGGCGATGTGACGGCGCTGGCGACGCGCCCGAATGCGCGCCTGGTTGCTTTTTGCGCAACTGCGCCTGGCGCAGTCGCCGCAGACGCTACTGCCGCTTCGACCCTGTGGGTGCTGGAATTGGATACCGGTTCGGTCCGTCAGTTGACGCCGCCGCCGCGCGGACGCTCCTGCGCCGATCCCGTCATGTCGCCTGATGGAACCACCATCGCTTATGCGGTTGATGAATCAGGGGTAGCGCCGCCGCAACTGCGCATTTTCTCGGTGCAGATCTTCCCCGGTGCGCCAGCCGTCGCGTTGACCCCTTCCGGCGATGAGTGGAGCCGTTATGCGCCGCAATGGCTCGATGATGCGCGGCTGATGTATGCTGCGACTGCCGAGGATGGTCGGAGGACGCTGTTCCTGCGTGAACCTGATGGGACTGAACTCGATATTGGCATGGCGCTGCTGGTCTCGGGAACGGGCGGGCAGCGCAGCGCCCGGTATGACGGATTTGGGCGCCTGCTGGCGGCGCCCGATGGCAGCGCCGTCGCCGTCGAGGCGTTTCGCATTGATCGCAGCGGCGCCGATCTGCTCATTCTGAATCCGTCCGGCGCTGAGATCGAACGCCTCAGTCCAATTGCTGGCGGATTCTGGAATCGTCCGGTCGCCTGGGGCGCCGATGGCGCGCTCTACTATCTCTCCACAGCCTGCGCCAGCGACGCAGTGTATGAGTACACCCTGCACGCACGCAGCGCCGATGGCGCCGACCGGGTGCTGGCGGCTGGCATCGCAACCGGTGATCTGGGGGTCTTCGCTGCTCATCAGAACGCGCTGGCGTATGTCACCTTCGACCGCATGCCGGAAGGACCGGGTGGTCCGCTCCGTGCAGCGTCGGACGATCCGGCTGCGCTCTGGTACTGGGACCTGGCGCGCAATGCGCGTGCGCGTCTGGTGGAAACCGGTCGTGCAATTACTGATCTGGCGCCGTGATGGACATCCTTGGCATTGATATTGGCGGTACCTTTACCGACTTTGTCTTGCTGCGCGATGGACATGTGCGCATTTATAAGACCCTCTCAACGCCCGATGACCCGGCGCGCGCTCTGATTCAGGGGGTCGACGCGCTTGGCGCGCCAAAAGCCGTTGTTCATGGCACAACCGTGGCGACAAATGCGCTGCTCGAACGTCGCGGCGCTGCCACTGCTCTGATCACGACCGACGGTTTCGGCGATGTGCTGACCATCGGGCGCGGCAACCGTCCGGCGCTCTATGACCTGAATGTGACCCGTCCCGATCCGCCGGTTCCCGACGCCTGGCGTTTCGAACTGGTCGAGCGCATGCTGCCGGATGGAAGGGTGCTGATCCCGCTGAGCGACGACGAACTGGCGCGTCTGGTCACCTGGATCGAGACGCAACCGGTCGAGTCAGTCGCAATCTGCCTGCTCCATAGTTATGTTAACTCTCTTCACGAAGAACAGGTCGCTGCGGCTCTTGAGCAGGCAGCGCGCGCGGCGCGGCGCACGCTCTTCATTTCCGCCTCGCATCGTGTTTTACCGGAGCCGCGCGAATACGAACGCACCAGCACTACCGTCGTCAATGCGTATGTCAGCCCAATCCTTGGGCGCTATCTGGATCGCCTCGGTCCGGCGCTGACG
>JANWXL010000365.1 GCA_025055265.1 Roseiflexus sp. | reverse complement strand
GAGCGGTTCGCCGACGATCTGCCCGACCGTCAGACGCGGGTTGAGCGACGAGAAGGGGTCCTGGAAGATGATCTGCATATTCGGGCGCACCCGCTTGAGTTGCGCGCGGTTGAGTTTTGCCAGGTCCACCTTGCCGATATTTGGATCATCGAAGATGATCTCGCCCGCAGTCGGATCGAGGAGGCGAAGGATCGTGCGCCCGGTCGTGCTTTTGCCGCACCCCGACTCACCAACAAGGCCAAGGGTCTCGCCCTTCTTGATATAGAAATCAATGCCATCGACGGCTTTGACATACCCGGTCACGCGCCGCAGGAAACCGCTCTGGATCGGGAAATGCTTCTTCAAGCCCCGGACCTCGAGCAAAATCTCGTCTGACTTACCATTCCTCTTCGCGGTATCCATAGCGCTCCTCTACGTATACAGATGACAGCGAACCGTGTGCGTGCGCGATCCGGCAACGAAGACCTCATCTGGCATCACTGTGTCGCACAGACCGGGGATAGCCGCCGGGCAGCGCGGATGGAAGGGGCAGCCGGGCACAGTCGAATACGGATCGGGCACTGTTCCCTTGATTGACTCAAGTTTCTGACCGCGAGCGACGCCAAGGCGCGGGATTGAGCGCAGCAGCGAGATCGTATACGGGTGCTTCGGGTCGTAGAACATGTCATCGACAGCCGCGCGTTCGATGATCCGCCCCAGATACATGACCGCGACCTCATCGCACATCTGCGCCACCACCCCCATATTATGGGTGATGAACATGATCGAGGTGCCGATCTCGTGCTGGAGTTCGCGCATCAGATCGAGGATCTGCGCTTCAGTCGTCACATCGAGCGCCGTCGTCGGCTCATCGGCGATCAGCAGAGTTGGCGTACAGGAGAGCGCCATGGCGATCATCGCGCGCTGACGCATTCCGCCAGACAGTTGGTGCGGATAACTATCGGCGATGCGCTCCGGGTTCGGCATGCCGACCTTGCGCAAAATATCGACGGCGCGGCGGCGGGCTTCGGCTTTATCCTGAGTCTGATGCAGCAGAATGGCTTCCTCAATCTGATGACCGACGGTGTAGCAGGGGTTGAGCGAGGTCATCGGCTCCTGGAAGATCATCGAGATGTGGTTGCCGCGGATCTTGCGCATCTCGGGACCATTTTTATCAAGTTTGACAATATCAATCTCTTCGCTGGTATTGAACTCACGGAACAGAATGCGCCCACCCTCGATGCGCCCAGGGGTTAGTTGCATAATCGAAAGTCCGGTCTGGCTCTTGCCGCACCCTGACTCGCCGACGACGCCGAGCACCTTGCCGCGCGGAATGTTGAACGACACGCCATTCAGCGCACGCACAACGCCGAGTGTGGTATAGAAACTGAGCCTCAGATCTTCAACGCGAACAACATCGTCTTCGCTGATAATCTGAGCGCCGGTCGTCGCCGTTCCCGCACCTGTCGCTACATTCGTCATTGAATAACTCCTTGCAGTTGTCTTCAACCTCGAAGGGTTGCCAGACATCCGGTATCGCCCAGTCTAGCCCGCGCAGGCGGGCTTCGCAACCGTAGCCCGCGACCTCAGTCGCCAGGCTACATCATTACGCATACGGATCGACCGCATCGCGCACGCCATCACCAAGCAGATTGAACGCCAGCACGGTAATAATGAGCAGGAGCACTGGAATCAGCAGCCAGGGATAGGTCACGACCGCCTGCACTGTCTGCGCATCGCGCAGCAGAATGCCCCAACTGACGGCTGGCGGCAGAATGCCCAGTCCCAGGAAGCTTAGCGCTGTTTCGAGCCCAATTGCGCCAGGAATCGCCAGCATGCCGACTACCACGATATGACTCATGGCATTCGGCAGCAAGTGATGGGTAATAACGTGCCAGTGCGACGCACCTGCTGCGATTGCGGCAGCAGTGTAATCTGCGTTGCGGAACGCCAGCACCTTCCCGCGCACCTCACGCGCCAGACCGGTCCATCCGACCACGGCGATCACTACCGTGATCAAGAAATAGCGCACAGTAATCGGCGTATCAAGCGGCACTGCCGCAGCGAGCGCCATATAGAGCGGCAGGTCGGGGAACGACCGGATCAACTCGATCAATCGCTGGATCAGGTTATCAAGCGCGCCGCCAAAGTATCCCGATGCTGTTCCGACGATTGAACCAATCACGACGAACAGGAAGACGCCAAAGAAGCCCAGCGTCAGCGAGATCTGCGAACCTTTCAACACACGCGAAAAGAGATCGCGCCCTTCTTTATCGGCGCCCCAAAGAAAGATTCTGGCGTTCGCCTCAGGCGGCGCCTCGACGCCAAACAGATGCAACCGCGACGGGAACAGACCCAGAAAATAGTATTCGTGCCCCTGAACAAAGAAACGGATCGGGTAGATCACGCTGGGATCAGGCGTATAGATCCACTGGAACCGTTCCATGTCCAGTTCTTGTTTTAAGCCGTAGATGCCTGGACCTTCCGGACCCCAGACAATTTGCGTCGGCGGCGCGAACGAATTGTTCGAGTCGAGCACGTCGTGCGGATACGGCGCAATGAAGTCGGAGAGGATCATGATCACGTACATGATTCCTAGCACGATCAGTGCGCCAACCGAGAGCTTGCTCTGGCTGAAGCGTCGCACCATCAGTTTCCACTGCGGGATCTGGCCGACGTCTTCCTGCTTTTTGCCCTTGGCTACTTTAGGCAATTCACCCGCGGCAGTTGCCATGGTTCTATCCTTCCGCTCATCCGCAGCACACACCATTCAGCGTTTTTATTCGAGCCGCACGCGCGGATCAACCCAGGCGAGCAGCAGGTCGGCGATGAGATTGCCGATCAGTAACAGCGCTGACAGCATCACGAGAATTGTTCCTGCCAGATACATGTCCTGCGAACGCAACGCATCGAGATAGAGCGGACCGATTGTCGGCAGGCTCAGAATGATCGCAATCAGCGTCTCGCCGACCACCAGCGCCGGCAACAGCGTCCCGAGCGACATGACGAGCGGGTGGATGGCGTTGCGCACCGCGTGCTTCCAGATAACCGTCGACTCCTTCAAACCCTTTGCGCGCGCCGTCTGGATGTACTGCATGTTCAGCACGTCGAGCAGGTTGGCGCGCATCACGCGGGTTAATCCGGCTGTCGCCCCGATCGCCAGCACCACGACCGCGATCCAGACATGGCGAATGAAATCCCATAGCTTGGCAAGGCTCCAGGGCGCATCGGCGTACTGCGGCGAGAAGAGACCGCCAATCGGCTGATCCCACAAACGTGATGCCATGATGAGCAGCACTAGCGCCAGCAGAAAGCCAGGAATCGAAAGACCCAAAAATTGAACGAAGGTGATGATGTAGTCGGGCCAGGTGTAGCGATGCGTTGCGGAATAGACGCCAATCGGAATTGCGACCAGCCAGGTGAAAAGCAACGCTGTCAGCGACAATCCAAATGAAATGCCCAAACGGTTATAGATGCGCTCTGCAACTTTCTGATCGGTCTCGAACGATGTGCCAAAATCACCCTGCAGCGAGCGTGAAATCCACTTCCAGTACTGAATGTAAAACGGATCATCGACGCCATAGCGGTCGCGCAGCGCCTGGATCATCGACTCAGGCAGATTCCCGCCCTGCATCCGCAGACGCTGGATCTGCACATCGAGGATCGACCCCGGAGGCAATTGAATGATCCAAAAGCCCACGAAGGAGACCACAATCAACAAAAAGAACATGTTGACCAGGCGTCGGGCAATAAAGTTGAGCATCTTCGCCTCACTTGCTTGGTGAACCTCCCGCAGGTTGCAAACCTGCGGGAGGTTAGCGGATGCGCGCTACGCCGTATGCGCCTCGGGATTATCCCAGTACCAGGTCTCCGGGTCGTACACAGCCGGGGACGGAATAATCCACGGGTTGACAAAGCCGCCCAGACCCTCCTTGAGCAGATCGTCGCGGGTCGGCACGTTCATCAGCCCCTTCTTGACCAGGATGATGCGCGGCGGGTTGGCGATCGTTCCGGTAAAGAATGGACCTTCCTCGATGTGGACTTTGATCATATCCCATACGAGTTGGTGGCGCTTCATCGCATCCGGCTCCACCTTGCTCTTGTCGAACAGTTCGTGGAGCTTGGCAATCGCTGGCATATAGTCCGGCTCACCGCGATTGATGCGCGGCGGGTTGCGATCCCACGGGTTCTTATCCAGCTCTTCCTTCTCCGACGCCGTACCGCGCAGGGTGTACCCGCGACCGTGCAGCGGCGCCCAGCGCTCGGTCTCGTCTGCCACGAGCCAGGATGGGAAGACCAGGTGGTTGGGACCATCGCCGACCTCCCAGGTGGTCTTCATCGGGATCTCGCCTGCGCGCCACTTCTCGTCGTAACCCTCGCCCGGAATTGGCGTCAGCACCGCATCAATGCCGATTGCCTGCCAGTCGCGCGCCAGGCGCTCATTCTTCGACAGGTGCTCACCACCAGGCGCCTGGTCAGCGCCATAGGTGATTTGGATCTGCAGCGGGCTGCCGTCCGGCATTCTGCGCTTGCCGTCAGGTCCCTTCTTGTAGCCTGCCTCATCCAGGATCTTCTCCGCCAGCGCCGGATCGTACTTGACGTAGCTATCGCGCCAGGCTGCGTACACCTGCCGGCCCTGGTCGTTGATGTTGTACTCGATCGCCTTGGGGCTGAAGGTGCCGGTCGTCAGCTCGCCGAGACCGAAGTAGACCGCCTTCTGCACGTCGGCGCGGTTGTAGGCGTGCGACAGCGCCTGGCGGAACTTTGGATCGCGGAACACGGCGCGCATCTTTGGATCTTTGAAGTCCATGTTGAAGAAGTAGAGCGAGCCGGTGCCCGAACCAGAGTCCCAGAAGCGAACCTCGAGGCCGCTCTTGGCTTCGGCATCGCGCAGCGACTGCACGTCCGCCAGACCCTGCTGGTGGAAGTGCGCATGATCGGCGCGTCCCTCGGTGTATGCCAGCTTCTCGATCTCCTTGTCCTTGACCGCCGTCACGATAATCTGGTCGATGTACGGCAGTTGATTGCCTTCCTTATCGACCGCCCAGTAGTAGGGGTTGCGCGACCAGACGGCGCGAACGCCTTCCTCGAAGATATCCAGTTTCCAACCAGTCAGGCGCGGGCAGTCGGGGTTGTTGTGGTTGAATTTGCGCTGATGCTCTTCCCAGTCCTTGTACTTATCAGGGTTGAGCACCGGGTTGAACTGCTCCATGTAGTGGCGCGGCATTACCCAGGCCGGACCGATAAACATATTGACCCACATCGCCAGGCGGTCCGCCGTCAGCGGCGCTGGGGCGTCGAATACCATCTCAAAGGTGTAATCATCTGGCGCATTGAGAGTCATCAGCGTACCAGTGCCGGAGCGCGCCTCGTCGGGCGGGCTGTTGATCGGCTTGAGACCGGCGGGGAATTCCTTCTCTTTGCCGTTGCCGCCGACCGTGTACTCCCACCAGTACATGATGTCTTTCGTGGTGAACGGCTGTCCGTCGCTCCACTTGATTCCTTCGCGGATCTTGAACGTCCACTTGCTCGCGTCGGCATTCGCCTCCCAGCTCTCGACGAAGCCCGGACCAATTGCCAAGCCGTCCTTGAGCCAGCGCAATGGCGAGGAGCCGTACTGCATCTCGTGGATGAAACCGGTGATACCCCAGTTGTTGTTGTATGTCTTCTTCAGCACGCCGCCATACTTGCCAACTGTGAGCCACGAATGCGGCGGAGTGTAGGGGTTCTTCGGCAGGCGCTCGTCTACCGGCGGCAGTTTGCCTTCCTGCACCAGCTTCGCCAGCATGGGCGCTTCTTTATACTTGGTTGTCACTGGGGGAACGGCGGTTGCTACGGGAGGAGTGGTTGGCGCCGGGGCTGCAGGCGCGGTCGTCGGTTGAGGCGCTGCGGGCGCAGTCGTCGGGGCGGTAGCAGGCTGGCCGCCGCAGGCAGCGATCGCAGCGCTAGCCGCCGTGACAGCCGACAGGCGCAGGAACGTGCGCCGGTTGAGCTTTCGAGCGTTGCTCACGTGGTACCTCCTTGTCAGGGCATCTGTAGCTTATTAACCTTGAACCGTGGAATAGAATCCGGGGAGTCGATGCTCGCCGTCGGCGGAGCACACACCATGTGAGGGATCTACGCCATTGTCACCCCTTTCCACATTTTGTGCATGGCATTCACAAGGTATTGTATCGCCGTTTCGAGAGACTGTCAAACTGAACCGGTCAACCTCGGGGGTTAGGTGAAGAAGCGATCCTTCTTCCATCTGCGATAGTCGAGCCGTCCGAATCACTGCACCCTTGTCGGGGGTTACGATCAGGAGAACGTGGCGAAACTGCGCAGGCGCAGGACGACCAGCAGCGCCCCTAACCCTAACCACTAACCCCTAACGCGCACAAGTTCAGCCAGGCGCTGCAACCAGACCATCCACGGCAGCGGTCGTGTGGTGCTGATGTCGGGAATTGGCTCGCGGTCGATCCCAAGGCGCGCAATGGTCACCCGGCAGCGACGACGGTCATCGGCGCATTCGAGACTGCCCGGAATAACGTCGCCGCCAGGGAGTGTCACACTGACTGTGGCGCTATACGG
>JANWXL010000207.1 GCA_025055265.1 Roseiflexus sp. | reverse complement strand
CGTGCGGACAGGCTCCCTTTGGCCAGCAATTCGGTCAGGGTGGCGCGGTCCGGGTCAGTCAGCGTGAGGTGTTGTTTTTTCATACTGCCAGGGTACATCATTTCCGAGCTAAACGCAAGAAAACTTGCTTGACAGACTAATAAACCCGCCCCACGCGCTATACCAGCAGGAGCGCGGGCGTCTCCGCTATGGGGCGCGGACGTCCTCGCCCGCCTCAGGGGCACAGGCGCGAGGCGCGAGGTGCGAGGCGCGCGGCACGAGGCGCGCATTCGCGCATTCGTTACCATTCGTTTATTCGTTTCCCCATTCGTTGACCGGTGCAAGGCGCGAGGCGCGAGGTGCGAGGCACGCGGCACGAGACGCGCATGCGCGCATTCGTTGCCATTCGTTTATTCGTTTCCCTATTCGTTGACCGGTGCAAGGCGCGAGGCGCGAGGCGTGAGGCGCGCGGCACGAGGCGCGCATGAGCGCACTCGTTTCCATTCTCTTCTTCGCTTCCGCATTCGTTTACCGCAGAGCTTCGTGCGGCACAAGGAACGAGGCACAGGGCGCGCATGCGCGCATTCGTTGCCATTCGCTTCTTCGCTTCCCCTAACCCCTAACCCGATGCAACGCCAGCAGATCCGACAGGATCGCAAACCCCGTGGCGACCCCGCCCGCCCCCGGACCGATGATCGTCACATTACCAAGCAGATCGGTGCTGATCATCAGGGCGTTGGTTGCGCCATCGACGCCAGCCAGCGGATGTTCGACCATCAGGCGCATTGGATGCACGGCTGCCCGCACAGTCGGACCATCGCGCCAGACGCGAGCGATCAGTTTCCAGCGTTCGCCCGCCGCCGCCGCAGCCGCGACCATATCGCGAGTGATGCCGGTGATCCCTTCGCGCTCGACATCCGCTGGGGTCAGGCGCGCGTCCATCAAGACATTCGCCAGGATGGCGGCTTTGCCAGCGGCATCATGACCTTCCACATCGCCGGTTGGATCGGCTTCGGCGTACCCCAGGCGTTGCGCTTCCGCCAGAGCGCTGGCATAGTCCATCCCGCGCTCCATTCTGGTCAGAATGAAATTGGTGGTGCCGTTCACAATGCCGCGCACTTCCTGAATCTCGCACCCTGCCAGGTTGCTCCATCCCAGGCGCAGCGCTGGCGTTCCCGACATCACCGTGGCCTCGAAGCCAAGCATCACGCCGCGTTCTTCTGCGAGGCGGCGCAGTTCGGCGAAATGGAGCGCAATCGGTCCCTTGTTGGCGGTGATGACGTGCATCCCGCGCGCAATCGCCTCCCGAATGTGCGTCGTCGCCGGCTCGCCTGTCGTCATATCGGTCGGCGATGCTTCCACCAGGACATCAGCATCCGCCGAGGCGATCATCTGATCGGCGCTCCAGGCGCACGCTCCTGGCAATTCGCCGACAGTATTCGTCGCAGCGGCGCGAAGCAGCGTTGCGGCGTCGACTCCGTTCGGCTCGTACACGCACCAGCGCCGGGTGCAGGCGGCGACAATGCGCACATCAGCGCCATAGCGATCAACGAAGCGCTGATGGTGCAGCGACAAAATTTCGGCAAACCCGCGACCGACGCTCCCAAAACCTACCAGAGCCAGGCGGTATGTCGAAATGGCAGATCTCATTGGTCAGTTCCTGAACGCATCCATTTGTAACGCACTGCGTTATAAAAGTCGAGAAATGTCAACCCTATTCAGGTATGATCAAGGGTATCATATCATACAGAGGCACAGCAGGCAGGAGAGAACATGAAGACACAAACCGAATCCAACCGCTTCGTCAGAGGCCACGGCTCTGTGACCGTTACTACCCGCAAAGGGCGCAAAGTGCGCATCAGGCACATCCGCCCGACCGACGCGGGGCTGCTGGTCGATCTGTTTCACCGTCTCTCACCGGAAACGCGGCGCTTCCGGTTCTTTACTGCACTGCCCGATCTGCCGGACGACATCCTGTGGCGCGAGGCGCGACGCTACGCTGATTTCAACGAGCGGAAACAGGCAGCGTTCATCGCCCTGGCGCGCGAGGAGGGGAAAGAGCGCGCTGTCGGCGTTGTGCGCTTTGTGATCGATAAAAATGATCCCGACACCGCCGAGTTTGCGATTGTGCTGCGTGACGACTATCAGCGCGAGGGATTGGGGACGATCATGCTCGACCTGCTCATTCAACTGGCGCTGGTGCGCGGCATCAAGCGCCTGCGCGGCATCTCCCTGGCGGATAACGAAGGGGTGCATCGCCTTATCCAGAAATGCGGCTTCCCGGTCGAGAGCCATACGTCCCACGGTGAGACAACCCAGGTCATCCATCTGGAGTAATGGTTTGGCGCCCTGGAATGCCTGAGCTCACACAAAAGCGCAAAGGCGCAGAGATACAAACCATCATAGTGCAACGCTCCCAAGTTCAACATGCAATGTGGAAAGCTCAACCTTTCCACCTTCCCCCTTCCCACCTGCAACTCCTGGTTGTAGTCTTTTTACCAGTTTGTTTGCGATTTCACGAAGGTTTGTGATATACTCAACACCGTTGTTGCGCCCGTAAGACATATTCCCCAGAAGGAGCGCAGTCCGATGCTGGCAAACTATGCGTTTATCGGCGTGTTCTTCATTGGTGCGATTATCTTCCCGCTGGTCCCGCTGGCGGCCGCATATTTTCTCGGTCCCAAGCGCCCCACGCCGATCAAGCTCGACACGTATGAATGCGGGCTGGAAGCGGTTGGCGATATTCGGGTGCAGTTCAAAATTCAGTATTATCTGTACGCTCTGGCATTCGTGATCTTCGATATCGAGGTTGTGTTCCTCTACCCATGGGCAGTCGCATATGGGCAACAGGGATTGTTTGCGCTGATTGCAATGGCGGTTTTCTTGATTATCCTGGTGGGCGGTCTGGTGTACGAATGGAAGAAGGGTGCGCTGGAGTGGGTGTAGGAGAGGCGAGAGGCAAGAGGCGCGAGGCAAGAGGCGCGAGGCGAGAGAGGCGAGGCGCGAGGCGCGAGGCGAGAGGGGCGAGGCAAGAGGCGAGAGAGGCGAGGCGCGAGGCGAGAGAGGCGAGGCGCGAGACAACAGGCAAACGACGCGGCGGTGACATTCGTTTATTCACTTCCGTATTCGCTGACAGCCCAGGGGCAAGCGGAACAGCACGACGTAGCGGTGACATTCGTTCATTCGCTTCCGCATTCGTTGACAACCTAGGGGCGAGAGACCAGAGACGAGAAGTGAGCGGCGAGAGGGAGATGAGTCATGTCTGACGATCGTGATATCCAGCTTGAAGCGGAAAAGCATGGTGTCTTTTTGACGACTATCCAGCGATTCTATAACTGGGGGCGGCGTTCGTCGGTCTGGCCCCTGTCGTTTGGTCTGGCATGCTGTGCCATTGAGATGATGGCGACCGGTCTGGCGCGCTTCGATCTGGCGCGCTTCGGCGCTGAGATGTTTCGCGCGTCGCCGCGCCAGGCGGACCTGATGATCGTTGCGGGGACGGTGACGAAGAAGATGGCGCCGCAGGTGGTGCGCCTCTATAATCAGATGCCCGAACCGCGCTACGTCATTTCGATGGGCGCCTGCGCGACATCCGGCGGTCCGTTCCGCGATGGGTATAATGTGTTGCGCGGCATCGATCTGCTGATCCCGGTTGATGTGTACATTCCTGGATGCCCGCCGCGCCCCGAAGCGCTGCTCCATGCCCTGATGACGTTGCAGAAGCAGATCGATGCGCAGCGCCTGAATCAGGTGCGCTGGTATGGAAAGCGTGAGGCGAAGGAATATCCGGTGCCGACGTTCGGGAAGCACGGGCTGGAGATCGATGGCAAACTGGTCGATCCGGTCGGCGGGTTGCCGCTCATCAGTCCGTATACGTCGCCAACCCATGGCGAAATGCGCTCTGGCATGATCGAACATCCCGAACTGGTGCGCCACTTTCCGATCATGGACGAGACTGTCGAACTGGAATCGCCCTACAAGGCGAAGGGTGTTTCACCAGAGATTGAACATAATGATCTGAAACGCCCTGCTGTCGAGGTGGACCATGCCCAGGATGAGCAGCGCTGAACTCAAAGAGCGACTGGCGCGCGATCTGCCTGGCGTTCTGATGCCGACCCGCACCCGCACGCAGGCGGGCAATGGAAGCGAGACGCCAGCCAGCGACGGGAAGGCGGCGCGCCATAAGCGCGGCGAACACGCTCCCGTCGATCTGCTGGCGACTGATGACGCCGTGGTGTATCCTGAGCGCCTCCCGGAGGTGGCGCGCTATGTGCGCGACGTCCTTGGTTATGAGTTGCTCTCGAATATCACGGCGGTCGATTACCTCGCCGATGGCGTTATCGAAATGGTGTACCATTTCTATCATCTTGAGGGCGGTCCCGAGCTGGTCATCAAAACCCGCGTGCCGCGTGACAATCCGGTCGTGCCGTCTCTGACCGATGAGTGGCCCGGGGCGAATTTCCAGGAGCGCGAAGCTTACGATCTGTTTGGCGTGGTATTCCCCGGTCACCCGAACCTGACCCGCATTTATATGTGGGACGAGTTCGAGGGATGGCCGATGCGCAAAGATTTTCCCAAGCAGGGTGATAAATACTTTGGCGATAGCGAAGAGTGACGAAGCGCGGGATGTGAGCGATGCTTCAAACGCAGGAACTCCAGATCAATATCGGTCCGCAGCACCCGTCGACCCACGGCGTTTTTCGGATGATCGTCACGGTCGATGGCGAGACAATCGTCGATCTGAAGCCGGTCTTCGGGTATCTGCACCGCAATCACGAGCAACTGGCGGAGGTTTCGACGTATATTCAGTCGATGCCGTACACCGACCGTCTCGATTATTTCAACTCGATGGCGAACAACCACGCGCTGGCGCTGGCGGTTGAGAAACTGGCCGGCATCAGCGTGCCGCAGCGCGCCGAGTATATTCGCGTGCTGATGGTCGAACTGACCCGCATTCTGAACCATGCCTCGGCGGTCGGCTTTCTGCTGAACGATATGGGCGCCTGGCAGACGCCGCTGATGTTCGGCATGCGCGAGCGGGAGAAGATCCTCGACCTGTTCGAGATGGCGAGCGGCGCGCGGATGATGTGCAACTACTTCCGCTTCGGCGGCGTATGGCGCGACCTTCCGCCCGAGTTTATCCCGCAACTCAAAGAGTTGATGCAGGGGCTGCCAGCGTTCTTCGACGAGTTCGAGCGCCTGCTGCGGGAAAATGAAATCCTGCTGTCGCGCACGGTGAATGTCGGCATTCTGCCGAAGGAAGTCGCCGTCTCGTACAGCGTCACCGGTCCGGTGCTGCGCGCGTCGGGCATTCCGTATGATGTGCGCCGCGCCGAGCCGTACAGCGTGTACGGCGAACTCGACTTCGATATTCCAATCGGGTCAGTCGGGGATGTGTATGATCGCTTCCTGATTCGCATCGAGGAGATGCGGCAAAGTTACCGCATCCTGCAGCAGGTGATCGAGCGCCTGCCCGACACGACTGGCGGGCATATCAACCCGGCGATGGCGAACATCGGCAAGCAGAAGGCGCTGCGTCCGCCGCCGGGTGATGCGTATGCGCGCATCGAGTCGCCCAAGGGGGAGTTGGGCTTCTACCTGGTGAGCGATGGCAGTGAGCGCCCCTACCGCTATAAGGTGCGCGCGCCGTCGTTCATCAACCTGACGCCCCTCGGCGATATGTGTCGGGGTCATAAAGTCGCCGATGTGGTGGTGATCCTCGGCAGCATCGATATTGTGATGGGTGAGGTGGATCGGTAACCCGTTGAAGGTTGAACGTTGAACGTTGATTTGAAACTCAACCTGGGATAATACGAGACAATCCATATCGATGAAACGCAAGAATCGATCGAGATGCACCACGTGTGTGCAGCACGCGACGCTTCAGGCGTATTGCTGAAAGCAGGGTGAAGGTGCAGCCTTGATGATGACTGAAATACAGACAGAAACGACAGAAGTCCAGACGACGCGAGGCAAGGTGTACGTTATTGACCGGGGCCAGACCAGACTGCGCGCCGGTCAGGGGTTGTTGACGGGCCTCGAAGTCGTGTTTCGCCATTTCCGTGATGCGCTGACGCGCAAACTGGAAAAACCGAGCCAGCAGACGGGCGTTTTTACCGTTCAGTACCCGGAAGAACGCCTGAAACTGCCCGAGGCGTTTCGCAACTTCCCGATCCTGCTCTACGATGATGAAACCGGGCAGGAGTTGTGCACCTCGTGCTTCCAATGTCAGCGCATCTGCCCGCCGCAGGTCATCCACATGACGCAGGCGCGTGATCCGGCGACCGGCAAGCCGGTGCCAGCCGTTGCTGAGTTTCTGATCGAGTACGACGCCTGTATGAGCTGCGGTCTGTGCGCTGAAGTCTGCCCGTTTGACGCCATCAAAATGGATCACGAGTTTGAGTACTCGACCGACGTGCACGGCGGGCTGACGCTCAACAAGGAAGCGTTGAACCGTCCGATCTCGTATTACGAGAAGATCGCGCCAACGTTCTGGGCAGAGGTGAAGGACAGCGCAATGAAGAAGTTGCAGGGCAACATGAAGCGCCGTCCTGACCTGATCGGCGTCGCGCCGCAGATGGTCGAGAAGATCAGGGCGAAGCGCGCCGAAGCCGCTGCTCAGGCGCCCGCTCCTGCTCCCGCAACAACCGAAGCCGCCCCAGCCGATAAAGCCGCCCGCCTGGCCGCCGCGCGCGCCCGCGCCGCGGAAAAGGCTGTCGAAGCAGCCCCTGAACCGGCGACCGACAGCGCACCGACGGACAAAGCCGCCCGCCTGGCGGCCATCCGCGCTGCCAACGCGGCCAAGAAGAGCGAGGGCGCTGCTGAAGCCGCTGCTCCAGCAACCGATAGCGCGCCAGCCGACAAAGCCGCCCGCCTGGCGGCCATCCGCGCCGCCAACGCCGCCAAGAAGGCTGCTGCGCAACGTGACGGAAGTGAAGAATAACAGGTGAGCGACCTATGACCGACATCCTGCGATCATGGATTGGCAGCGCCCTTCCCGACTGGCTGATCGTTTTGATCGCCTACCTGCTGGTGACCACCATTGTGCTGTTCTACGCCGTCGGAAACTTCATCATGATGGTCTGGGCGGAACGGCGCGTGGTTGCGCGCATGCAGGATCGCCTCGGTCCGAATCGCGTCGGACCGGCGGGGTTGCTGCAACCGATTGCTGATGCGGTCAAGATGTTCACCAAGGAAGACATCGTGCCGCGCAACGCAGATCGCTGGGTCCACCTGCTGGCGCCAATCGTCGCGCTCGCGCCTGTAGCGATGATGCTCGCTGTCATTCCATGGGGGCGCGGTTGGGAACCAATTGATCTGAACGTCGCATTGCTCTACATGGTCGCGGTGTCGGCAGTGTCGGGCGTCGGGCTGATGATGGCGGGTTGGGGGTCGAACAACAAGTTCGCGCTCCTTGGCGCAATGCGCGCAGTTGCGCAACTGGTCTCCTACGAAATCCCGGCAGTCACTGCGCTGCTGACGGTTGTCATTCTGGCGGGCGGAATGTCGCTGCTGGATCTGCCCTACATGCAGGCGGGCGTGCCGATCATGGGCGCTACCATTCTCTGCGGCGATCCGGCAGGGTGTTCACCGCTGCTGTACAGTACCATTACATCGTTCCCTGGCTCGCCGAGCGAACCGGTGCAGGCGCTCGACCTGGGGCTGGGCTGGTGGGTCTTTACGCCGGTCGGACTGCTCGGCTTCCTGGTTTTTTTCATTGCGGCGCTGGCTGAAGGTGAACGCACGCCGTTCGACATCCCTGAGGCGGACTCGGAGATCGTTGCAGGCTATATGACCGAGTACAGCGGCATGAAGTTTGCAACGTTCTATATCGCGCAGTACATCCTCAACTTCGCGCTGTCGGCGCTTGCCGCCACCGCCTTTCTCGGCGGATGGCAGGGACCGGGAGTCGCGGCGCTGGCGAATATGGGCGGTCCGTGGGTTCATGTTGCAGCGGCGCTGTCGGCGTTCTACCTGCTTGCAAAGATCTGGATTCTGTTCTTTGTGATGATCTGGCTGCGCGGCGCCTTTCCACGGTTGCGCGTCGACCAGTTGATGGACTTTGCCTGGAAATTGTTGCTGCCGCTCGCGCTGGTCAACATTATGTCGGCATCGCTCGTGGTGGGGCTGACGCAGTGGACGAGCGCGCAGTGGGGCGGATTGGTCAACCTGGATGGGTTCGCCCCCTGGCAACGTCAGTTGATCGCCGTGCTGGTGACGGCGGTCATCAACATCGCTGCCACCTACTGGATCCTCTCAATCAATCAGCGCCCGAAGCAGGTGGAATGGGACGAGGAGGAACTGGTCGTCGCTCCCTGACACAGGTCAGCATCAGTCGCCATATTCGGTACGTTGTATGAATACGCTGATTACCATTCTCTTCCTGATCTTTGCGGCGCTCATTCTGACGTCTGCGATCATGACCGTCACGGTCAAGAACATCGTGCACGCCGCGCTCTGGTTGATTTCGTCGTTCTTCGGCGTTGGCGCGCTCTATCTCCTGATGGAGGCGGAATTCCTCGGCGTTGCGCAGGTGCTGATCTACGTTGGCGCAGTGTCGATCCTGATCCTGTTCGCCATCATGCTGACGCGCGATCTGGAAGGCAGCCAGAACCGCCAACTGACGCCGCGCTGGTGGATCGCGCTGATCGTCCCGGCGGCGCTCTTCGGTCTCCTGATTGTGCCGACGGTCATGACCCACGACTGGCGACTCCCGCCGCCTCCGCCAGCCGGACAACCGCCAGCCATCTCCGGTGCGCAACAGATCGGCACGGCATTTATGCGCGAATATTTCCTGCCATTCGAGGTGGCAGCGATCCTGCTGACGGTTGCGATGATCGGTGCGATCGTCGTCGCCTTTGAGGAGCGCGAACGCCGCCGCCGCGTGCTGACGCTGGCGGAACGGGTGCGCCTGCGCCAGCGACAACAGCAGCGGCAGCAGCCCGCGCCACGCCCCGAACCGGCGGCGACCGCCGTCCAGACATCCGAGGCGACCGGCGGTGAGACGTGATCGTGGCACTATCTGTTCCTGATCTTCTGTGGTTCTGCGTCGAGGCGTGTTATGCCGTCAATGACTGAGGCGGTTCCGCTTCCCTGGGTGCTTACACTGGCTGGCGCACTGTTCTGCGTCGGATTGTTCGGCGCTCTCTCGCGACGCAATACGGTCGGCATCCTGCTGGGCATCGAGTTGATGCTCAACGCCGTCAACATCAACCTGGTCGCGTTCTGGCGCTACCTGGAGCCGAATGTCGTCGCCGGGCAAACGTTTGCGCTGTTCGTCATCACGGTGGCTGCGGCAGAAGCGGCGGTCGGTCTGGCGATGATTATTGCCATCTACCGCGCACGCCAGACGGTCAACGCCGATGAGGTCGATAGCTTGCGCGGCTAAGGAATGCGTATGGGATGGTTTCTTGAGAATGCCTGGCTGATCCCGCTACTGCCGCTGATCGGGTTCGCGGTCATTACGCTGACGCCGATTCAGCGCAATAAGAACGCGAGCGCCTGGCTGGCGACGCTGTTGATGGTCGTTGCGACGGTCATCGCCCTCGGCACAGCCGTCGAAGTCGCCAGCGGCGTGAAGATTGCGGCGGACGGCACGGTTGCGGCGCACACGGAAGAAAAGGCGCACGCCGCGGAGCCTGCTGCCGAAAAAGGCGCCGGGCACAAGTTCGAGTGGCGCGATCCGAATATCGTCCGCACCATTCGCTGGGCGCCGGCTGGCGGTGATGTTCCCTTCACGATGGGGTACATCATCGATCCGGCAGTGGCGGCGATGCTGGTGATGGTGACGATCACTGCCACCTGCATTCATCTGTTCTCGGTCGGCTACATGGCGCACGACCCGCGCCAGGCGCGCTTCTTTTCGTTCATCTCGCTCTTCACCGCCGCTATGCTGGCGATGGTGATGGCGAGCAACCTGCTCCTGTTCTTCATGGCGTGGGAGATTATGGGTCTGTGCTCGTACCTGCTGATCGGGTTCTGGTACGATAAGAACTATGCCGACCCAAACCAGATTACCCCGCGTCAGGCGGCGATCAAGGCGTTCATCACGACGCGCATCGGCGATGTGCTCTTCATGATCGGTCTGGCATGGCTGTGGACTGAAGCCGGAACCCTCGAACTCGGCACAGGACCGGGGCAGGTGTTCAACCCCGAACTGCTCGAGCGTCTGGCGACGACCACGACCGGCATCGGGATCAGCGCCGCTACCGGCATCGCGCTGCTGATCTTCAGCGGCACGATCGGTAAATCGGCGCAGTTCCCGCTCCACGTCTGGCTCCCCGACGCGATGGAAGGTCCGACGCCGGTTTCCGCACTCATCCACGCTGCTACAATGGTCTCGGCGGGTGTGTTCCTGACGGCGCGCACCTTCCCGATCTTCCAGGTCAGCGAGGCTCTGCCGGTCGTTGCGACGATTGGCGCGTTCACGGCGCTCTTTGCGGCGCTGATCGCCGTCGGTCAGTTCGATATCAAGCGCATTCTGGCGTATTCGACCCTCTCGCAACTCGGGTTCATGGTTGCGGCGCTCGGCATCGGCGGGTGGGTGGCGGCGATGTTCCACCTGCTCACCCATGCCTTCTTCAAGGCGCTCCTGTTCCTCGGATCCGGCTCGGTCATTCACGGCATGGAAGCGACCGTCGGGCACGACTCGAATACGGCGCAGGATATTCGGAATATGGGCGGGTTGCGCCGCTTTATGCCGGTGACGTTCCTG
>JANWXL010000178.1 GCA_025055265.1 Roseiflexus sp. | reverse complement strand
GCACGAAACAATCCGGCGCATCCTCGGCGACATGGCGGGGTCTGATGTGGCGGCGACCATCAACATCCTGTATGGCGGCAGCGTCAGACCGGACAATATCGACGATCTGATGGCGCAACCCGACATTGATGGCGCGCTGGTTGGCGGCGCCTCGCTCAAGGCGGACAGTTTCCTGCGTATTGTCCATTTTCTCCCGCCAAAGGGATAAGGTGAGAGGGGACAAGGCGGCGCATTCGCTCACCCGCGCCCCCTCGATGACGCGCCGGTATCATCACAGAGGCACAGAGTGCGCAGAGGCGAGCACTCGCTGATTCACTGACTATCCGCTGATTCGTTACCCAATTCGCTTATTCGCCAGCATCTTCGTTTACTTACTGGCGCAACGGGACCAGCGAAGGGTATTCACTGCCCTTCGCTATTCTTTTTCTTTTGGATCAGTACTTCTTGATATTAAGTGATCGCCTTTTGAATATCAAACGAAATTGGCGTCCAACTGGTCAGTTTCTCAGCAGATTCAAGCGAAGGCATAATCTCGCCTCGAGCTTGCGCCTGGCAGCCCGGAAGCAGCATCATTGGCGGGCATAACACACCTTTTCTCAGTCGACGCATGTTAAGCACTGGCAGACACATCACCCAGGTCGTTTGCCAGTTGGCGTAACAGCGACAGCGGAACCGGCTTGGTCAGGAAGTGATCGACCCCCAGCTTCTGGGCTGCTTCCTGTAACTCTGGTGAATAGTATGCCGTAATAAGAATAATGCGAACCGGCAGCGCGCGCTGACGCACATGCGCGATCAGCGCCAACCCGTTCGCCGAGGGCATATTATAATCTGTGATGATCAGATCAGCGGTATGGTGATTGAGCCATTCCAGCGCCTCCGCGACCGATGCGGCGGTGGCAATCTCACGCTCATCGTTGGTGCGCAGCGCCTGTGTGAGCATGAGTCGCTGATTGGCTTCGTCATCGACGATAAGAATGGTGTGTTGCGCCATCATGAATGCCTGCTCGTCGCTGGTGCGGCAGCGCCGCCTGTACGTTCTGAATCATACTCGCAGCCAGGCGGATCGTGGAACACAAGATGTGATCGAAATGTTGGCGTATCTGTAACAGACGCGAAAGCAGGCGCAACTTCCCGCCGTCTCATTCGTTGTATATTATGAAACAGACGAGCGACCACGCGGGAGATGACCGCGGGTGGCAGCGAAGCAGTTCGGGGGGATGGCTCTCAGTCACGGCTCATTTACCATCCGGTAGGATTTGTGGTACCATGAATAGCGCAAATCCAGGTCATCAGGGGTACGCCCCGAAGCGTATCCAGCTATGCATCGACGCAGGAGAGCGTCGCATCCGCGATATTCGATTGCGGACAGAGTGAGGGAACGATCTATGGGAAAAATGATTGAGACTTCCGATCACGACCTCCCACTGGTTATCCTGGGAGAAATGGTGATCATGCCGCACATGACGGTACCGCTGCAGGTGGGGCAGGGGAAGTCGTACCGCGCCATGGAGCAGGCGTGGGAGAATGATCATCTTGTTTTGTTGATTTTTGTATCTGAAAGCGAGATCGAAACGTACAAGAGCAGCCAGCCGCAGCAGTTGCCGCCAGTGGGCGTGATTGCGCGTCTTGATGAGTTTATCAAACTGCCCGATGGCACGGCGCGCATCATCCTGGAGGGCATCAGTCGTGCGCTGGTCCAGACGATGCTGCAAAGCGAGCCGTTCTACCGGGTGCGTTGCCGCGCCATCAGCGACCCTGAGCCAAAAGGCATTGAGATTGAAGCCTTGATGGACTCGGTCAAGCAGCAAATTGACGAATTTGTTGATCATCTCGGCGAGGTGCCGCAGGATGCGGTTGCGTTCGTGCATCGCATCGACAAGCCGGGGCACCTGGCGGATATTGTCACGTGGGCGCCAGCGTTTGAATTCGAGGAACGGCTTGATATTCTGAATGAACTCGACCCGGTCGAGCGGCTGCGCCGCGCCCATCGGCTGCTTGCGCGTCAGCTCGAATTGCTCAAACTGCGCCAGAAGATCCAGCAGGATACGAAAGAAGTGCTGGATCAGAGCCAGCGCGAGTACTTCCTGCGCGAGCAACTGCGCGTTATTCGCCGTGAACTGGGCGAAGACGATGATATTGATGATCCTATTGATGAGTTGAAGCGGAAGATTAACCAGCTCAATGCGCCGGACTACGTCAAAGAGCAGGCGATGCACGAGCTGAAGCGCCTGGCGCAGCAGGGCATGAACAGTCCAGAGGCGGGCGTCATTCGCACGTATCTCGACTGGATCCTGAATCTGCCCTGGGCTGAGGAGGAACTGCCAGAAATCAGCCTGCACGAGGCGCAAAAGGTGCTCGACGAGGATCACTATGGTCTCGAAAAGGTCAAGGAGCGCATCCTGGAATACCTGGCGGTGCGCAAGCTGGCAGGCAATCGGATGCGTTCGCCCATCCTGTGCTTCGTAGGTCCGCCTGGCGTCGGCAAGACGTCGCTTGGGCGCTCGATCGCGCGCGCGCTTGGGCGCAAGTTCGTGCGCACCAGCCTTGGCGGTATCCGCGATGAAGCCGAAATTCGCGGTCACCGGCGCACCTACATCGGCGCGCTGCCGGGACGCATCATCCAGGGGATGAAGACGGCGAAGTCGCGTTATCCGGTGTATGTGCTCGACGAGATCGACAAAGTCGGTCAGGACTTCCGCGGCGATCCGACGTCGGCGTTGCTGGAAGTGCTCGATCCTGAGCAGAATAATGCGTTCTCCGATCACTACCTGGAGATCCCATTTGACCTCTCGCAGGTGGTGTTCATCGCAACCGCCAACCAGCTCGACACGATTCCGAACCCGCTGCGCGACCGCATGGAAATCATTGAGATCGGCGGGTATACGGAGGACGAGAAACTGGGCATCGCTCAGGGGTTCCTGGTGCGCAAGCAGCGTGAGTTCCACGGGCTGACGCCGGATCAACTGATCATCACCGATGCAGCCATTATCAAGCTGGTGCGCGAATATACCCGCGAAGCGGGAGTGCGCAATCTGGAGCGCGAGATTGCCAGCCTGTGCCGCAAGACGGCGCGGAAGGTGGCGGCTGCCAGCGATGGCGAACCGGTTGAGTTCCCGATCGTTATCGATGCGCCAGACATTCCTAACTACCTGGGTCCAGAGCGCTACACCTTCGGGCTGGCGGAAGAGAAAGACGAGGTCGGCGTGGCGACTGGCGTGACCTGGTCGCCGACCGGCGGTGATGTCCTCTCGATCGAGGTGCTGCCGGTGCGCGGCAAGGGCGGTCTCCAGCTCACCGGTCAGCTTGGCGAGGTGATGAAGGAGAGCGCTCAGGCAGCCATGAGTTATGCGCGGTTCCGTGCCGAGCAGCTTGGCGTTGATCCGAGCTACTTCGATGAGCACAACATTCACATCCACGTGCCGGAGGGCGCTGTGCCGAAGGACGGTCCGTCGGCGGGCATTACGCTGACGACGGCGCTGATTTCGGCGGTGACCGGCAAACCGGTGCGACGGGATGTGGCGATGACCGGTGAGATCACGCTGCGCGGCAAGGTGCTGCCGATTGGCGGCTTGAAAGAGAAGACGCTGGCAGCGCATCGCGCAGGCATTCGTACCTTCATTCTGCCGAAGGACAATGCAAAAGACATTGCTGAACTGCCGAAGAAGGTGCGTGAGGAGTTGCAGTTGATCCCGGTCTCGTCAATGGATGAGGTGCTGAAGATCGCGCTCGC
>JANWXL010000164.1 GCA_025055265.1 Roseiflexus sp. | reverse complement strand
GTCTCGATCGTGACGACAGGCTGCGCTCGACCTGGTGAGGCGCCGGTTGCGCAGGTTTCGCCAACCGCTCTCCCGTCAGCCACGGCAGCGCCGACCGTTCCAGTCGCTTCGCCCTCGCCTCCCTCGCCATCCGCAACAACTGTTCCGCCTTCGCCGCTGCCCGCGCCCTCCGCCACAGCCGCACCGCCGACGCAGACAGTTGACCAGACGCTGCCAGTGGTGTCCGAGCAGTATGTTCAAACGCTGTCGGTCGTCATTCCTGTCGGCAACACCCGCGAAAGCGTGGACGTTCCCCGGTATGCCGGCGGTTTCGGACCGCAATCATTCGGAGTGGATCGCCAGGGAAACATCTTCATATGCGACACGGTCAATCGCCGGGTGCAGGTGTTTGCCGCCGATGGGTCTTATCGGATGACCATTCCTGTCCAGGCGCCTGCGGCGCCTGCTGATATTGCCATTGATGACGCGGGTCATCTCTACGTGCTCGATGATACGCAGGGGGTTCTGGATCAGTATGATCCTAAGGGGCGACTGCAACGGCGCATCCCGGTCGTCGTCGAGCAGCCGCGCGGACCGCTGCACATCGTCGGTGAGACGTTGTACCTTTCGAGCAATGGCAGCGACCGTCCCATCGGCGTCATTGTGCGTGGATTGATCGAACCGGTTTCTGGAGCGTCCGGCGCCATGCCTTCGTCCAGTCTGCCGGGTATGGTGGGGCGCACGAGCGGGCGACGATATGCGGCGCAGAGGGTTGATGCAGGCACGGGTGTTGTCGAGGTGTTCGATGCGGCAGGAACTTCGATCCAGACGATCACTGTGCGTGCGCCGCGGTTGTTGTCGGTCCGCTTTCTGCAGGAAGATGCCTCCGGGAACATCTACATGCAGGTCGAACGCGGCGCGCCTGAAGGCATCGGAGCGCTGCTAGAAGTCCACGTCTTCGATGCGCAGGGAGAGTTCGTCTGCCGCATCCCGATCCCGGAAAACAGGTATGAGACCTGGACGGTCAAACTGCTCGATGTTGGCGTTGATGG
Source organism: Roseiflexus sp. (assembly GCA_025055265.1). Classification (GTDB taxonomy): domain Bacteria; phylum Chloroflexota; class Chloroflexia; order Chloroflexales; family Roseiflexaceae; genus Roseiflexus. The sequence goes on along the minus strand of JANWXL010000164.1, from coordinate 7,592 downwards.
TTCGATCTATCAGTTTATGCCACGGTTCGACGGTTCACATCTCAATGCGTTCTCATCGCAGAAATAGCACAAGCGCCTGCGCCAGCAGAATCTTGGCGATCATCGCCATCGGATAGACGGTGGTGTAGCCGATGTTCGGCGCATCATTCTTCGTCTGTTCGAGCGCAAAAGCAAGCACCGCCGGTTGGGTCTGCAAGCCGGCGATCATGCCGATCAGCAGGCTCATCGGAATGTGCAGCAGCTTGTGCCCGATCCACAGGGTCAGAAATGCCACGCCGCAGGTGATGACTGCGCCAGCGACAAACAGGACCATCCCGCCGCTCTGGGAGAAGGTGCTGACGAACGCATAGCCGGATCGTGTGCCGACTCCTGCCAGGAACAGCACCAGCCCGATCTGGCGCAGGGTCAGGTTGGCGCTATATGGAATGTTCCACACCAGTGGTCCGGTGCGTTCGCGCGCCCCCAGGATGAGCGCCATCACCAGCGGACCGCCAGCGACGCCGAGGCGGAAGGTTGCGCCGCCGGGCAGCGGTAACGGGATCATGCCGAGCAACAGTCCCATCGCCAGCCCCAGGCTGAAGGTGAGAATGTCGATCTCGCTCAGAGCGCGGTACGAGTCGCCAAAGAAGTCGCTCACCTCGTCCATGCGCTCGCGCAGCGCAACAACGCGCACCCGGTCGCCAAGTTCCAGCACCATATCGCCGTGGGGCAGCAGTTCCATATCGCCGCGTCGCACGCGCGTCACCAGTGCGCCGTAGCGTTGCGGCAACTGCAACTCGCGCAGCGGTCGTCCGACCACCTGCGGGTTGGACACGAAAATGCGCCGGAAGTCGAGTTTGCTGCGGTCGAGTTCCAGGCGTTCATCCGTCATTTCGCCGAGGAATGCAGCAGCTTCGACAATCTCCTCCTCTGTGCCGATGAGGCTGACCAGGTCTCCCTGCTGAAGGCGGGAAGCGCCGTCAACCAGCGTCATCTGCCCATTGCGCAACGTTCTGCCGAAGATCACCCGCCACTGTTTGGCGCGCAGCAGTTCGTCAACGGTCAGCAGACTGATCTCCGGGCGGGTGATGCGCACCGTGCGGTTGACCAGTTTCTGACCCACAGCGCCGAGATCGCGCAGACTCTGGACTTCACTGGTATAATCCACACGCCAGACGCGCTGAAACGTGGCAATTGTGACAATCATGCCGATGACGCCGACAGGATAGGCGATCGAATACCCGATGACCGGGTCAGTCAGCAGTTGCTCGCGGGTATCCGCGGGGGCGATAGTTTTGATCTGCTCCAGCACTGCCGCCAGCGCCGGGGTGTTGGTCAGGCTTCCGGCGAACAGTCCGGCGGCGAGGGTCGGACGCAACCCGAAAGCGTACTGCACCCCGGCGACAGCCAGCGCCGCGACGATCAGTATGCCGACAATCAGCAGGTTATCGCGCAGTCCTTTGCGCTGAAACGACGCAAAGAATCCGGCGCCGCTGCTCAGCCCAATGGTATAGACGAATAGCACCAACCCCAGCGTGTAAACGACCTCTGGCAGTTTGAGGTCCGGGTCGAGCGCGCCGATCGCCAGACCGGCGAACAGCACGGCAGCGACGCCGAGGCTATGCCCAAACAATCGGATGCGACCGAGCGGATAGCCGATCGCAGCCACTGCGAAGAGGAGCAGGAGCAGATTGCTCTTGAGGAGTTCAATGAACCACGTCATCATCGGCGACTCACGCAGAAAGAGCGCCGTCCGCTGGTGCGGCGGCGCACACGCATATCCCGGCAAAAGCCGCGCCGATTATACGGCGATTGCCAGTTCAGGACAATTGGAAAGGGGAAGCAATGGAAGAATCACTGGGGCGTGAGATACCCATCGTGGCGTTTGTCATTGTTGCGACGGCGGTAATCTGGCTCAACTTCAGGAATAGAAAGGGGACGCGTGTGCCGAAAGAGTCACTGGAGTCTGAGAGAACCTGCCTGATGTTTATCATTATTGTGACGGGGGTGATCGGGCTCGCCTGGGGCATCGCCTTTGAGTATGGCATACCGCTTCCTTGGTCGGTTCTGCTGGCGATTCTCATGATTGCGGCGGGCTGGCTGCGACGCCGGAAACGGAAATAACAGGGATTATTGTGGGTGGGCGCCAATCTCATTGGCAGCGACGGGAAGCAGATTGCGCGCAAGGTTTACGAAATCCTCAATCAGAAATGGCTTGGCAATGTACTCATTAATGCCCGCCTCACGCGCCTGACGCTGCAAATGTGAAGTGTCATACGCTGTAAACAGGACGGTCGGCACATCTGGCTTACTCTGTCGCATGGTCGTCAGTAATGACAATCCATTCATTCCGCGCAGGTTATAATCGCTCATGACGAGATCATAGGCGTTCTGGTTGAACAGGTCGAGTCCTTCTTCGGCGGAGTACGCAGTATCGAGCAGGTACGGTACGCCGAGCAGGCGCAGCCCAAGTGCGATAACGCTGGCGATCATGCTGTCATCTTCAATCAGAAGAATGCGAAGCGGTTGCCTGGTGCTCATAGCGTACCCTCTTTCGTCAATCTGATGGCGCGAAGGATCCTCCTCTCGATAAGATCGCGCCCGGCACTTGCACCGTCTCTCTTCGATACCCGGCAGAATGGCCTTTCTACCAGACTCTATGGTACCATGCAAATTGTTAAGTTCAAGTGACGATGTTCTCAAATGGTATCGTATTTTTCTCATCCCTCAGTCGATCCGGTCGATCTTGAGGTGTTTCGCAACCGTTGCGCCGCGATTGCCGAAGAAATGGGAGCGGCGCTCGGGCGGAGCGCGCTTTCGGCGAATATCAAGGAGCGACGCGATTTCTCCTGCGCAGTCTTTGACGCACAGGGGCGAATGGTGGCCCAGGCGGCGCATATCCCGGTACACCTGGGCGCAATGCCGCGCTCGGTCGAGGCGGCGCTGGCGCAGTTCGCGCTTGTGCCGGGTGATGTCGTCGTCCTGAACGATCCCTATCTCGGCGGCACGCATCTTCCCGATCTCACGACGGTCGCGCCAGCATATGCCGGTACGACGCTGATCGGCTACACGGCAACACGCGCCCACCACGCCGATGTTGGCGGTATGACTCCTGGTTCGATGCCGATGAGCCGGGAAGTGTATCAGGAAGGATTGATTATTCCGCCAACCCTTCTCGTGCGCGGCGGAACGCCTGATGAGGCGATCATCAGGTTGATCTGCCGCAACTCACGCACCCCCGATGAGCGCCGCGGCGACCTGGCAGCCCAGCTCGCCTGTCATCGCGTCGGCGCGCAACGCCTGGCAGAACTGGCGGAGCGATACAGCCCTGGATGGGTGGCGCGTCACATGGAAGCGCTCCTGGCATATGGCGAACGCCATATGCGTGCAGTGATCGCCACAATACCGGACGGCATCTACGCCTTTGAGGACGTGCTGGACAATGACGGCGTCGCCCCCGATCCGCTGACGATCTGCGTGCGCATCAGCATCCATGGCGAATACGCTGTCGTAGACTTTGAAGGAACAGCGCCGCAGTGTCGCGGACCACTCAATGCCCCGCGCGCAGTGACCGAATCGGCAGTGCTCTACTGTTTTCGCTGCCTTGGTCCGCCCGACATGCCGTCGTCGGCTGGCGCGTTCGCACCGCTCGACATTCGTATTCCGGCTGGAAGTATTCTGGCGCCTGATCCGCCAGCTGCCGTCGCTGGTGGAAACGTAGAGACAGCGCAGCGTGTCGTTGATGTGGTGTTCGGCGCGCTGGCGCAGGCGCTGCCTGATCGTATCCCCGCCGCCTCGGCAGGGACAATGAACAACTGGACGTTTGGCGGAGCGGCGCAGCATGGCGCGTCATTCGCCTATTACGAAACGCTTGGCGGCGGGATGGGCGCCCGCCCAACGCTTCCGGGTCTCAGCGGCGTTCAGGTGCACATGACCAATACGCTCAATACGCCGGTGGAGGCGCTGGAGCGGCAGTTCCCGCTGATTGTGCGTCGCTACGGGTTACGCCGTGGTTCGGGCGGAACAGGACGTATGCGCGGCGGCGACGGCCTGGTGCGCGAGGTTGAGTTTCGTGCACCGGTCACGGTCAGCCTGTTGACCGAGCGGCGGGTGTATGCTCCCTACGGATTGCACGGCGGCGCTCCCGGCTTGCGCGGACGCAATGTTCTGCTGCGCAACGATGAAGAGCGCGTCCTGCCCGGCAAAGCGACAATCGATCTGCGTCCTGGCGACATTCTGCGCATCGAGACGCCCGGCGGCGGCGGATTCGGCGCCCCGTCATGATTGCGCTCGAAGGCATGGTGTGGGATAGAACACGGATACACGCGGATCGAGACGGATTCTCACAGATTTGGGTTCCCAGTCCTGTTTCTCAGTTCTCGGTTCTCAGTTCTTGGTTCTCGGTTCTCGGTTCTCACGGCGACCAGACATACAGGTAAAACGCTATCTCGCTATGCGGGTTTCGCCACTCGCGTATGAGCCTGAGTTCAGGGAAGCGCCGCTCGATGTCGAAGGCGACGACTTCTATGGCATCGAGTGTGATGTAGACCGTCCGTTGCGCGGCGATTGCACCGATCAACTGTCTGGCGTCATCGCCCGCTATATCGATATCGATAAAGAAAATGCGGGGATCACCATTGAGATATACCTTGGGACCGAGATGAATCAGGCGTGGTTGCAGCGGGCTCACCAGCGCAATACCGCCTTTCTGTTCGGCTTCAACGCGCAAGGTGCTGATGATCTCATCGAGATGATACCCTGCCGTCCAGGTTTCTATGTATTGGCGGCGATCAATTAAGGTCAGCGGCGCCCGCGCCGGATCTCGGGCATATTGAAGCGCAAAGAATGACCCCCAGATCAGGGCGATCAGCGCCAGTGCTGCGCTGGCGCCGCGCAACGCGCCGGGAATATGACGCCAGTGGCTCAGACCTGCACCAGCGACCACGAGCAGCAGAGGCCACACCGGGAGGATGTAGCGAGGGTAGAGAACGCTTCCGATCACGGCAAGCGCCAGGCAGAAGAGGATGGCGGCGGCAACGAGAGCCAGGAGCAGGCGGCGCGTCTGATGGCGGCTTATTCCAAACCCAACCAGCGCGAGCGTCGGCAGTGGCAGCGCCAGCGCCAGCCACTCGCCGATCTGCAGCAAGTTGCTCAATATACGCTCGATCTGCTGCGCCATATTGAGAACACCAACTTTATGGCTTTCGGCGCCGCCGTAATGGAAGGGGGCAAATGCGGCAATTCCCAGCAGAGTCATGATCAGGGCAGTGCGCAGCAGCGCCCACCGTTGATAAGGGTAATCCAGCGTCACCGGTCGGGTTATGATCATCAGCGCAGGGAGTGCAAAAAGGAACAGTCCGGGCAGCTTAACCAGCGCGGCAAGCGCCATCAGCGCGCCCACCCCTGCTGCGTGCCAGCGGTTCGGTTGAGGCAAAGCGATCAAGCGCAAACTTGCCGCTAGCAGAAAACTCGCCATGCTTCCCAGCATTGCGTCAGGAATGGCCAGACGGTCGTGGATGATCGCCAGGGGTGAGAGAATGTACAGCACACCAGCAAGAGCACCGGCTGTTGAGTCGGCGATCATTTTCCCGCTGAGCCACAATCCAACAACGGTCAGCCAGCCGCACAACACCGACAGGAGCCGACCGGTGAGGAGCGGATCCCAGGGCAAACGAACCAGTGCGGCGAGCAGCAATTCGTGGATGAGTTTGCCATCGTGAATGGTAAATTGCAGTTGGGCAGGGAAGTGCTGAGCGCGGTACAGGTACACCGCCTCATCGTTGAAGAGTGGCAGCGCCAGCAATCCCGGCAGTCGTGTTGCGAGGAAAAGGATGCAGAGCAGAAGTAATACCAGTCGTTCATTGCGTGCTGCGCTGTCTGTTTCCATGTCGCTGTCGTCTCTATTGCAATGGCTTTCTCTGGCGTGTTTCTTTGCCTACTGTGCGGTCTTTCCTGGCTCAACCATCACCGTTGCGCTCGACGCCGTGCCGTCCTGGGGGCTCTGGATGGGCGCCGCGATGCTGATCGTGCAGGGTCTGGCAGTCATCTTTTGGGCTTTGGGCATGCATGGCGCACGCGGCGGTCTTGCCGTAACGCTGGCGGGTGTACTGGCGTGGGCGGTTGAGCATATCGGCGAAACCACTGGATGGCCATTTGGCCGCTATTTATATACCGAGATGTTGCAGCCGCAGATACTGGGGATCGTGCCGGTTCCGATAACGCTTGCCTGGTTGATGGCCGGGTTCGGGTCGTGGCAACTGGCGCGCCTGACGCTGGGCGATCGCGGCGGGTGCATTGGTCTTGCGGCGCTCACCGGCGTCCTGATCGTCGTGCTCGATCTCCAGATCGAAACGGTCGCCACATTCATTAATTCCTACTGGACGTGGATCGACACTGGTCCGTATTACCAGGTGCCGCCGCAGAACTTCGCTGGCTGGTGGGGCGTCGGGTTTCTCATGGCGCTGATTGTGTCATTCCTCCTGCCTCCTGGCGCAGGCATTGAGCCGGGTGTATCTCAGTCTCCGGCAACCACGCTCTCCGTGTGGTCGCGGACGCTATGGTTCGTCTGGCATCGCGTCCCGGCGCTGCTCTACATCCTGAGCAGCATCTTCTTCACCGCTGCGAATCTGGCGCGGGGGTATCCGCTGGCGGGTCTGGTCGGCGTGATCTTCCTGGCAGTCGCTGCGTGGCTTGGCGCCACACTGCGACAACGTCAGCCCAGAGGCGGCTGATGTCGCGCTTCCCGCGCAACAGGGTGCGGTACGCTTCCAGCCGCTCTTCGTTGACCTCATCGCGCAGTGCATCGACCGCTGCCGTCAGACGTGCCTGCACATCCGCCACGATCGCCTCTTCAGGCGCTGTCAGATCGCTCGTATGCGGCGGTCCGACGCGGATGAACGCTTCGGGTCGCTGCTCGCCGCGAAATTCGTAGCGCAGCGCGACGGGCCAGAAGAGCACATCGCCTACCTGCTTCGCAATGCGCGCAACACCGGGGTAGATCTTCAGCGGGCGGCGGTCGTTGGGAACGATGCGTCCCTGTGGCAAAATCCAGAGCATGCGGTCGCGCCGTTCGCGCAGCAGACGGCTGATATACGCGATCGAGCGCTCCGCCTCGCCGGGGCGGCGCCGATCAACTGAGAACGCGCCGCACCAGGTGAAGAAGCGGTAGACGCGCAACTGCCGCTCTTCCATCATGATGTAGCTCTGGAACCGCTCGTTGAGCACGATTTTATCCAGCAGGAACGCCATATACCCGTCCCACCAACCGGGATGATTCATGTAAACGATGACTGGACCCTCAGCCGGATGGGGTACAGGTCCCTCGGTATACAGCCAGACCCGGTCGAACATCGAGCGGCAGGCGGGCAGCACCAGCGTGCGGTAGATCAGTTCCTTTCCCAGCGCATTGCGGTTGGCGGGGATCGCCGGTTGGGCGTCCTTTTCGAGCGTTGGCGGTGTGGTCTGAATGCTGGTCATACGGGATGGTGCGGAGAGAGCGGTTGAGCAGTCATGCTTCGCATATCATTACTATACCACGATCTGGCTATTGACATCACACGCGTGAACTGAAGACAGGTGTGCGGGCGCCGCGCATCACCTGAGATGCCTGCGAT
>JANWXL010000129.1 GCA_025055265.1 Roseiflexus sp. | reverse complement strand
CTGTTTGTCGTATGCCTGTCAGAGCAGATAGGAGGAGCGTATGTACCGCACTGCCGATGGTCGGGACATCTTTGTCATCGATGCCCACACCCACCTGTGGGACGCCAGCCCGGAAAATCAACGCGGCAAGCTCGGCAAAGGCTGGATCGATTGTTTCTATGCCTACCACAAGAATCTGTCGCCTCCTGAGAAAGTCTGGACCCTCGAACACTATCAGCGTTATTCGGTGGAAGACATGGCCCGCGATCTGTTCGTCGAGGGCTACGTCGATATGTGCATCATGCAGAGCACCAATCTCTTCGATTTTTACCACACGGGTTTCAACCCGATTGAGCGCAATGCGCAGTTGAAGGAAGCCTTTCCCGAGCGGGTTATTCTTAACGGTTCCTTCGACCCGCGCCACGGTGAAGATGGTCCCCTCGGATTGAACGCGCTTCGCCGTGCGAAGGAGCAGTACGACATCAAGGGCGTCAAGCTGTACACTGCTGAGTGGCATAATGGCTCGCGCGGCTGGAAACTGAACGATCCCGCCGCCTATCCGTTTTTCGAGGAGTGTGAACGTCTCGGCATCACCAACATTCACATACATAAAGGTCCCACCATCTGGCCGCTTGATCGCGATTCGTTCGATGTCGCCGACGTGGATTATGTCGCCACCGACTTCCCTGGCTTGACCTTCATCGTCGAACATTGCGGCCTGCCGCGACTGGAAGACTTCTGCTGGATCGCCACGCAAGAGTCCAACGTGTGGGGCGGTCTGGCGGTGGCGATGCCATTCATCCACTCGCGCCCGCGCTATTTTGCCGAAATCATGGCCAATCTGCTCTACTGGCTCGGTCCCGACAAGCTGACCTTTGCCAGCGACTATGCACTCTGGACGCCGGGCTGGCTGGTTGAACGGTTCATGGCCTTCGAACTGCCCGAGGATCTGGAGGCGGAGTACGGCGTGACGTTGACCATGGAAACGAAGGAGAAGATCCTGGGACTGAACGCGGCCCGGCTCTATGGCATCGATGTTGAAGCGAAGAAAGAGCAGTTGCGGGCGATGCCGGTCGTGCTGGACGGCGCCGCGCCAGCTGTTGCGTGAGGAGGGGCGATGACCGCGCCTGCCCTTGATGATATCTACCGTGCGCTTGCCGAAGTCTATGATCCGGAGCTGGACGCGCCGATCACCGAACTGGGTTTCGTCAACGAGGTGCGCCTCGATGGCGGTCATGTGACGGTGCGCTACACAGTGCCGACGTTCTGATGCGCGCCCAACTTCGTCTTTATGATGTCGCACGACATTCGCACCGAAGTTGGGCGCGTGCCGGGCGTGACCCGGGTGACCGTGCTCGTGCAGAACAACTGTATGGAGGACGAGGTCAACGCCGGAGTCAACGCCGGGCGCAGCTTTGCCGACACGTTCCCGAATGATGTCGATCAGAACGCTGATCTGGAGACGCTGCGACACACCTTTACGGTGAAAGGATTCCTTGCCCGGCAAGACGCGCTCCTGCGCCGGATGCGACAGGCTGGCTTGCCTGATGAAACCACCCTCGATCTGCGGATTGGCGACGTTCATCCGCAAGGAGAGGACGTGATAGTGCATCTCTCGACAGCGCTGGCGCCGCTGCGCGTTCCGCTGGCTGCCGCTGATCTGACCCGCTACCTGCATAAACGTCGCCGATTACACCTAGCAACCGATCCGGGCGCCCGGCTCTTCACTACCAGCGATGGTCAGCCTATCGCTGCCGTCGATCTGGCTGCGTACCTGCGCTATTCACGCACTGCCCGGCTCAATATCGCCTTCAATACCAGCCTGTGCGAAGGCTTGTTGCGCACGCAGTTCTTCCCTGAGCGCCAGCACGATTATTCCAGCATTGGCGACCGCCTAATGATTGGATAGAGAGGACACGACGATGCGCGCTGCCCGTCTTCACGAATATGATGAACACCTGAACGTCCAGTTGCAACTTGAAGATGTGCCGCTGCCTGTCATCACCAAACCCGGCGATGTCATCATCCGGATCGGCGCCGCCGGTCTCTGCCGCACTGACCTGCACATTATGGAGGGCGTCTGGAAGGATATTCAGGACCCGAATCGCACGCTGCTGCCCTATATCCTGGGTCACGAAAACGCTGGTTGGGTCGAAGAGGTTGGTCCAGGGGTGACCACAGTTAAGGTCGGCGATCCGGTCATCTGCCACCCGCTGCGTTCGTGCGGCGTCTGTCTGGGCTGTCGGCGCGGCGAGGATATGTACTGCGAGAACGGCAGTTTTCCCGGTCTCAACTGCGACGGCGGCTTTGCCGAATATATGCTGACCAACGAGCGTGCGCTGATCAAGCTCAATCCGAATGTCATGCCGGTTGATGTCGCACCGCTGGCTGACGC
>JANWXL010000118.1 GCA_025055265.1 Roseiflexus sp. | reverse complement strand
CTGCACTCTCCGCTATCGCATTAACCAGTGCCGCTGGTGGCTCTGGCTGGCGGTCGTGCCGCCACTGCCAGCGCTGGTCATTGTGCTGGGACCGGATACGGCACTGCACATTCACGCGCTGGCGCTGAGCGCGCTAGCGCTAGCGTACCTGGGGTTGAGCCTCGCCGCCGAACGGCGTCTGCCGCCCGCTGCCCCGCCGTTGTGGGGTGGCGCGCTGACGCTCACCGGCGGGCTGCTGCCGCTGGCGCCCTCCGTCTTCACCGCCGAACTGTGGACGCGTCTCGCCTTCGGGCTGCTGCTACTGGCGCACGCCCTGCTCTACGCGCTGCGCCACCAGGCAGACGGACGCCGCTGGTGGCTCTGGCTGGCGGTCGTCGTCCCGCCGCCAGCGCTGCTCGTTGCGCTGGGACCAGACGCGACGCTGCGCATCTACGCGCTGGCGCTGAGCGCGCTAGCGCTGGCGTACCTGGGGTTGAGCCTCGCCGCCGAACGGCGTCTGGCGCTCGCTGCCATGCCGCTCTTGAGCGGCGCGCTGGCGCTCGGCGCGCTGACCCTGCTGCTGGCGCCGCTCAACCTGGAGACGGCGCGCTTTGCGCTGGGACCCGTTGCAGCCCTGGGCGCGAGCTGGTTCTTTGCACTCGAACGAGGCAGGTTTGCCGGGATTCAGCGGTACCGTTATGAGTTTACGACCGGCGCGCTCGCCAGCGGCTATGTCGCCTTTACCGCCTGGATCGGAGCGTTGCTCACCGCAACCTCGCTCAGCAGCGGTCAGATTGGACTGGCGCTGCTGCCTCTGGCAGCCCTGGCGTTTGCCAGCGCTTACTGGCAGCCCGGCCGTCGCCGCGTCAGCTACAACGTGGCTCTCCAGGCGCTTGGATTGGTCATTGCCCTGATCGCTGGCGGACTGGCTCTGAACGAGAGCGGCACGCGCCTGGCTGGCACTCTGGCGCTGACGCTGATCTTCGGCGGGCAGGCAGTGCTGCGGCGCAACTCGCTCTGGGCAGCGCTGAGCCTGGGGTTGGGCCTGCTGACGATTGCATTCGCCCTCGACCAGTTTGTTGCTGGGGCTCGACTGCTCCGCGCCGCTGCTCTTGCTGCGCTGATCATGAGTGCAGCCTACACCATTTGTGGTGAACGTCTCCGCACCACACCTCTGCGCTACTGGACCTGGCCAGCCATCACGTGGGGC
>JANWXL010000084.1 GCA_025055265.1 Roseiflexus sp. | reverse complement strand
ACAGTGATCTTTGACCGCCAACCGGGGCGCCAGCAGGCGATGCCATATTCGACGCCTGCCTGGTTTTCTGGTCGAGCCAGGCGATCCCCTGGCGCGCCTGCGGGTTCAGCGGGTTGATCCGCAGCGCCTGTTGCAGACACTGGCGCGCATGCGCAGGATCATCCACGACTCCGGCGAGCCATACCCACGCATCCTCGTTGTACTGATCGGCCTGAATGGCGCGTGCCAGCAGTTGGCGCGCCTGCGCCCGCTGCCCGGCACGCGCCGCTGCAATCCCCTGTTGGAGCCAGTCGTTCGTTGTCGTCATGGGATGTATGCTCCAGTCGGAAGAACCCAGAACCGAGAACCGAGAACTGAGCACCGGGAACAGGTTAGGGAGTAGGGAGTGGAGAGTGGGGACTCACCCTATACCTTTCACCCTTAACCATAACACGTGCCGCCTTTCCGACTTTCCGGGTATAATGTGCAACGTGCCACCATTTCGCCTTGCCACGGGAGCGTCCCTATCCTCCGGGCGCGCCGCTGGCGCGCCCCTACAGGTTCCACTGGCGCCCTGCAGAGACGTTGCGATGCAATGTCTCTACGTGCATCGTTGCGGTGCAACGTCTCTGCGTGCATTTCGCACCGCTCGTCTCTTGCCGCGCGCCCCTTGCCGCGCGCCTCTCCTGACGTCCACCCTTCGCACCTTCACCCTTTGCACCTTTTCCCGCACAACAAGACAACTCCCCTCGTACTGCCAGCATACGATGAGTGCGTGCGGAAGACAAGAGAGAAGGTAGTACTGATGGGGAATAGCACTGCGGGCTACAGTGAATTAGGCGGGGCAGGCTCATTATGGGCGGCGCCGGATGGCGCCTCTTGCGCGGAGAGATCGACCCCCGAGCGCCAGGCGCGATACCAGAGCAGCGCCAGCGCCGTTAGAACGGGACCATACGCAACAGCAGCGTTCTGGATCGGGAACACGCCCAGAATGCCCAGAAAGATCAGCCCGCCGCCTGCCAGGAGCAACGTCTGCTCAAGGCGCGTCAGGCGCAGCATGCTGGTGTGGATGACGTAGTGGCTCCACACGAGCGGCGTGACAAGCAAAGCAGTCGGCAGAATCATGCGCATGGACACTCTCCGATGCGGTACGGCGATGAGTGATGCGATTGCCAGGGCGAAAAGGGCGAGCGCCGTCGCCAGCGGTGACAGGTGCGGACCAATATTCCCTGCAATGCGCACAAGCGACAGGTTGTCCGGGTTTGTCTGCCATGCCAGAGCATTGGGAGCAGTATGGAGTATCCAGGCTTGCACTGTTCCAAACCCCAGCGCCACTTCGCTTATCGCGGTTGCGAGGCCGCCAACGACGACGCCCGTGAGCAACGCATTGAAGCGACGCGCAATCAGCAGCGCCACCAGCAAGAGACCGGGGTAGACCTTGATAGCTGCTGCCAGACCGATCAGCGCAGCGGAAAGGATCGGGCGCTTGTCTTCCTGCGACAGGGCGATCATTATTAGTGTGAAAAGGAACGGTTCCATCGTTCCCCGGTACAACCCAAAGACGCCGAAGAGCGCGGTTGCAGCGCACACACTCACAGGAATGCGATAGTATTGCCACGCTCCGATCAGGCATGCTCCGCTGATCACGAACCATACCCAGCGAGCATCGGGCCAGGAGAAGAAACCGAGGAAAAGAAAGACGATTGTGGAAAAAGGAGGATGAGCATGAGGACCGAAAGCATGGTAATCGATATCTGAACTGCACTGGCTTAGCGCGGCTATCCGGGAGTGCTCGGAGAAGCGTTGCCACCAGGCGCACGCAGCCGCATAATCACCAAAGAGATCGGGGTTCGGCAGGCGCTGCGCCAGCAGAATGCCGCAGAGCAGGACACATCCGCCTACAGTCAGTCGCAGCACGGTTTGCTGCAATGGCTCGCCTCGAAGACTCTGCACGACGCTCACAATCCAAATTCTCGCAGTACAATCGCTACGGCAACCAGAACGAGGATAATGCCGGGGACCAAGTAGATAAGGGCAGGACCGATGCTGCGAATGTCGGGCAGCGCCGGACCGGCGCGCGGCGGTCCGACTTCGATGCGCTGCCCGCGCCAGTAGGTGACTTTGCTGCGCGTTGGGGGACCGCCAGCGCGTCGCCAGACGATCCATCCTTCACGAAGCAGATACACGGCTGCCGCGCCGACGATCAGCGTCACCAGGGGCCAGGGCAGGGCGCGGCTGTTAGTCAGCACGACGACCAGCGCAATCAACGCCAGCCAGCGCCAGTATTTGTGAAGCAGGTTCATGTCGGTTAGCGCACTGTCATTGGCATGACGATGTGGATGTAGCCGTCGGCGCCGACGGGCTTGAACACCGCCGGATGCTGCGGCGATTGCGTTTCCAGCGCCACCTGCGGCGTCGGGATCGCGGCAATTGCATCGGACAGAAATTTGACGTTCAACGCAATCTGACCGCCCTCACCCTGGATCATCGCATCAACCTGCCCCTTGTTGTCGCCAACCTCAACTGCATTGGCGCTGATCGTCATGCGCCCCGGTCCCATCTCGCCGCCTGGCTCCATATGCAAGCGCACGATGTTCGATGAGGCGACCGCAAAGTAGGAGGCCAGCTTGACCGCCTTCGTCAACTCCTGGGTGTCGAGAACGGCGCGGGTCTGATACTGCTGCGGGATCACGCGATCAACATCGGGGAACTTGCCGTCGATCAGGCGCGACACCAGATCGACCGCGCTGGTATGGAAGAGCACCTGCCCGCCGCTCGGGGTGACGATCATCTCAACCTGCCCCTCGTCGTCATCGAGAATGCGCGCCAGTTCATTCAACGCACGCGCCGGGATGATCAGTTCCTGAGGTTGGGTCACCGGTTCTGGCAATTCAATGATCCGCTGCGCCAGACGGAAACCGTCGGCGGCGGCAAAGATCGCGCGGTTGTCGCGCAGGCGAAGTTGCACTCCCTGAAGGACGGGGCGCGTCTCTTCAGTCGCAGCAGCGAATGCCACCTGATCGATCGTCTCACGAAGCAACGCTGGCGGAAAGACGGCGACTGGTGTGCGGTTGTCAACCGTCGGGATCGTCGGAAACTCATCAGCTTCCGCGCCCTTGATGTTCGTTTCGAAGCGAGCGCATTTCAGGTTCAACGTCTGTGTGCGCACGTCGAGCGTCAGGTCGATCCGGTCATTTGGCAGGCTGCCGACGACATCGCTCAACAATTTGGCTGGAACAGCGACAGCGCCCTCGTTCTCGATTTTGGCGCCAATCCAGCATGTGATGCCAATTTCAAGATTGGTGGCGGCGAGTTTGAGGCGTCCATCATCACTGGCAAGCAGAATGTGGCTGAGAATGGGCAGGGTGCTTTTTCCGGCGACAGCATGACTGACAATCGCAAGACCGCGTTTCAGATTTTCCTGAAGACATGAAAGCTTCATCGGCGACTCCTTGGGCGGCGCAGGTTTGCCCGGACGACGCGCCATTACGCTGATAGCGCGGATAATCAGGGAGTGGTATTATACCACTTCTTGCAGCGCCAGCAGGAATGCACATATCCGTTATGACTGGTCATTTCTTTTTCACCGCTTCTTCGATGGCTCGCTCGACATCGAGCGCCGGTCCTGAGCCGCCAAGCCATGCCAGAAACTCGACGTTGCCCGCCGGGCCGGTGATCGGCGAGCGGGTGAGGCCGTGGGGCGAAAGCCCAAGACCTGCGGAAAATGTCAGCACATCGCGCAGCACTGCTGCGTGAACCGCCGGATCGCGCACCACGCCGCCTTTCCCGACCTGCGCCGGTCCCGCCTCGAACTGCGGTTTGATCAGCGCAACGATCCAGGCGTCTGGTCGTATGAGCCGCTGCACGGCGGGCAAGACCAGTTTCAGCGAGATGAAGGAC
>JANWXL010000054.1 GCA_025055265.1 Roseiflexus sp. | reverse complement strand
CTGGCGCGCGCGCTGACGCGCCAGTGCGCCAATACCATTCGCGCCGTCCATCGCCGTGAATTCGCCGAAGCCGCCGCGTTGCTGACGGAAGCGGGCGCGTCAGCGCGCGCGCTGCGCGAGAGCCTTGCCAGCCACCCTGATCTGCTGTACGCTGGCTATTCCCAGGACGCGCTCAAGGAGTACGCCGAGGCTGCGCTGGTGTACGCCTTCCTCCACGGCGACCCGCCGCCAGACGCGGAGTCGCTGGGGGTGGACGCAGCCGCCTACCTCAACGGTCTGGCTGAAGCGGCGTCGGAACTGCGCCGCGCCATCCTTGACAACCTGCGCACTGGCGCCACTGCACGCAGCGTTGAGTTGCTGAGCATCATGGAAGATATCTACAGCCTGCTGATTACGGTAGACTACCCTGAAGCCGTCACTGGCGGCCTGCGCCGCACCACCGACGCACTGCGCGCCGTGCTCGAACGCACCCGCGGCGATGTCACCGCCGCCATCCGGCAGGATCACCTTATTGCAGCGCTGGAAGCGTTTGAGCAGCGACTTGATAAACGGGAAACCGCCGATCCGGGACGTGTGAACGATGCGGTCTCCACCGAGCTGTCCAGCGCATCCTGACAATCGCTCAATCGAGAGCGAGGAACGCATGACAACTGTCCTCAATCTCGTGCTTCTGGGTCCGCCCGGCGCCGGGAAGAGCACGATTGCTGAAGAACTTGTGCATCAGTTGCCGCTGGTTCCGATCTCCACCGGCGCGCTGTTGCGCGCCGAGATCAGCGCCCGCACCCGCATCGGGCGCGAAGTGGCGCCGCTGCTCGAACGCGGCGAACTGGCGCCCGACTCGCTGATGGACCGGCTGCTGCGCGCTCGCCTGGAAACGCTTGACCCGGATCAGGGACTGCTGCTCGACGGGTACCCGCGCACCATGCGTCAGGCGCTGGGCTTTGCCGCCATGCTCGCCGACTACGATCGCACCCTGCACATGGTCATCGCAATTGAAGTCGCCGACGACGAGGTGATCCGTCGCCTGAGCGGACGACGTATCTGCGAAGGAGCTGGCGAACCGTTCCCGGTGCACATCGACGATCTGGCGAGCATCATGCGCTGCCGCGAACGCGGCGGACGCCTGGTGCAACGCGACGACGACCGGCCTGAAGTTGTGCGACAGCGCCTGATCGCCTACCACCAGCAGACGGCGCCGTTGATTGCGTACTACGAAGATCAGGGGATTTTGCGCCGGATCGACGGCTCAGGAACGCCAGCCGAGGTTGCACGGCGGACGCTGGCGGTGATCCTGAGAACTGAGAACCGAGAACTGAGAACTGAGAACCGGGAACTGAGAACCGGGAACTGAAAGGTGACGGTCACATCCGCTCCCCGTCCCATGTGACCGTCACCTTCGCCTCTGCCTTCAACCTTCCTACCTTCAACCTTCAACCTTCACCCCTCGATGCCCGTCATGATCCGCTTTGATCTCGCTGAGCGCCGCCAGTTCTTTGTAGTGTTGCCAGCGTGCGCGCACTGACGCTTCCGCCTTGTGCAGCAGCTCCTCCGCGCGATGCGGGTCGCTCTGCATCAGCATGCGGTAGCGCGTCTCGTTATAGATGAACTTCTCAAGCGGCAGCGTCGGGTCTTTCGAGTCGATGATCAGTGGATTCTTCCCCTCGGCTGCCAGCGCCGGGTTGTAACGGTACAGCGGCCAGTAGCCGGTCTGCACCGCCAGTTTCTGCTGGTCGAGGCCCTTGCGCATATCGATGCCATGGGCGATGCAGTGCGAGTAGGCAATGATCAGGGATGGTCCATCATACGCCTCCGCCTCGATGAAGGCGCGCAGCGTTTGCACATCGTCGGCGCCCATCGCCACCCGCGCCACATAGATATTGCCATACGCCATGGCAATGAGTCCGAGGTCTTTCTTGGGCGCCGATTTGCCCTTAGCGGCGAACTTGGCCACCGCACCGATCGGCGTCGCTTTCGACGCCTGCCCGCCAGTGTTCGAGTACACCTCGGTGTCGAGCACCAGCACATTGACGTTGTACCCCGACGCCAGCACATGGTCGAGTCCGCCATAGCCGATGTCGTATGCCCAACCGTCGCCGCCGACAATCCAGACGCTCTTCTTGACCAGCACATCCGCCAGGCTGAGGAGTTCGTGCTCACGCTCGACGACATCCGGGAATTGACTGCGATCCAGTGTGTGCAGGCGTTGCTTGAGCAACTCGACGCGCTCACGCTGCGCGGCAATCCCCGCCTCAGTGCTCTGGTCGGCGTTCAACAGCGCATCCACCAGGTCCTGCCCGACGACCGGCGCGAACAGCGGCAGCAGTTCACGCACATGCTCAATCTGCTGATCGAGCGCCAGCCGCATACCTAGACCAAACTCGGCATTATCCTCAAAGAGCGAGTTGCACCATGTCGGACCGCGCCCCTCAGCATTCTTCGTGTATGGCGTGGTCGGCAGGTTGCCGCCGTAGATCGACGAACAACCAGTCGCGTTAGCGATCAACAAGCGATCACCGAACAGTTGCGTCAGCAGTTTGATGTACGGCGTCTCGCCGCATCCTGCGCATGCGCCGGAGAACTCAAACAGCGGCTGGAGCAACTGTGAGTTCTTGATCGATCCGACGTGCAGGGTCGTGCGCGGAACTTCAGGAATGGTCAGGAAGAAGTCCCAGTTGCGCACTTCGCGCTCGCGCACCTCGACCAGCGGCTTCATGTTGATCGCCTTGCGCCCGACCTGCCGCTTGTCCTTCGCCGGACAGACCTCGACGCACAGACCACAGCCGGTGCAGTCTTCGGGCGAAATCGCCAGGGTGTATTTGTAGCCGGGGAACTCCTTGAAGCGCGCTTCACTGCTGAGGAACGTTTCGGGCGCACCCTCGAGCAGCGCCGGTTCATACACCTTCGTGCGAATGACAGCGTGCGGACAGACATACGCACACTTGCCGCACTGAATGCAGATGTCCGGCTCCCAGACCGGCACTTCCAGCGCAATCGCGCGTTTCTCCCACGCCGCCGTGCCAGTGGGGAAGGTGCCATCAACCGGCAGTTTGCTCACCGGCAACGAGTCGCCTTCGTAGGCGATCATCGGACCCAGCACCTCTTTGACAAACTCAGGCGCCTTGTCGGGCACTGGCGGTCGGCGCGTCTTCGGTGAACGGAACCCGGCGAATTTCTCGACATCGACCTCGTACAGGCGCGCCAGAGCAGCATCAACAGCGCGGTAGTTCTGCTGCACCACTGCCTCGCCGCGCTTGCCATACGTTTTCTTGATGCTGCGCTTGATCTCCGCAATCGCATCCTCGCGCGGCAGAACGCCTGAAATGGCAAAGAACGCCGTCTGCATCACCGTGTTGACCCGGCGCCCCATGCCGCTCTCCTTCGCCACCCGGTCGCCGTCGATCACGTAGAACTTCAGCTTCTTGCGCACAATGTCATCCTGCACTTCGCGCGGCAGGTGATACCAGACCTCATCAGGTCCGTACATGCTGTTGAGCAGGAAGACCGCGCCCGGTTCCGCCGCCTTGAGCACGTCGATGCGCTCCAGGAACGAGAATTGATGGCAGGCGACGAAGTTCGCCCGATCGATCAGATAGGGTGCGCGGATAGGTTCAGGTCCGAAGCGCAGGTGCGAGACCGTCATTGAACCGGATTTCTTCGAGTCGTACACGAAGTAGCCCTGCGCGTAGTTGTTGGTTTCTTCGCCGATGATCTTAATCGAGTTCTTGTTGGCGCCGACCGTGCCGTCTGCGCCGAGACCGTAGAAGAGGCAGCGCACCGTGCGCGGCGACTCGATCGAGAATGAGGGATCGTACTCCAGGCTGGTATGGCTGACGTCATCGACAATGCCCACGGTAAAATGGTTCTTCGGACGATCCTTCGCCAGTTCATCGAAGACCGCCTTCACCATTGCAGGGGTGAACTCCTTCGACGACAGACCGTAGCGACCGCCGATCACCGGCAGGTGACGACCGCTCTCCGCCATTGCCGCCACCACATCGAGATAGAGCGGCTCGCCGCTGCTCCCCGCCTCCTTTGTGCGGTCGAGCACCGCGATGCGCTGCACAGTCGCCGGCAATGCCGCCACAAAGTGCGCCACCGAGAACGGACGATAGAGGCGCACCGTCACCACGCCGACCTTCTCGCCGCGCTCCGCCAGGAACTGCGCCGTCTCACGCGCTGTTTCCGCGCCAGACCCCATGATCACGATCACGCGCTCGGCATCCGGCGCCCCCGTGTAATCGAACAGATGATAGGCGCGCCCCGTCAACTGCGCGAACTTATCCATTGTTTCCTGGACAATGCCTGGCGTGGCGGCGTAGAAAGGATTGACCGTCTCGCGCGCCTGGAAATAAACATCGGGGTTCTGCGCCGTCCCGCGAATGACCGGATGATCGGGGCTGAGCGCACGCATGCGGTGAGCTTCGATGAGCGATGGATCGATCATCGCGTGCAGATCATCGTCAGTCAGTTGCTCGATCTTATTGATCTCGTGCGAGGTGCGGAAGCCGTCGAAGAAGTGGATGAACGGCACCCGCGCCTTCAGCGTTGAAGCGTGCGCCACCAGCGCCAGGTCGTGCGCTTCCTGCACCGACGACGATGCCATAAGCGCCCACCCGGTCTGCCGCACTGCCATCACATCCTGATGATCGCCAAAGATCGACAGCGCGTGCGCCGCAATAGAGCGCGCTGCAATATGAAAGACCGTCGGCGTCAGTTCACCGGCGATCTTGTACATATTCGGAATCATCAACAGCAACCCCTGCGATGCAGTGAACGTCGTTGTCAGCGCGCCGCGCTGCAACGCTCCGTGGCAGGCGCCAGCCGCGCCGCCTTCCGACTGCATCTCAATGACCAGTGGCGTCGTGCCCCACAGATTGGGCTTTCCGGCGGCAGCCCAGGCATCCGCCAGTTCGCCCATTGGCGTCGAGGGAGTGATGGGATAGATTGCAATGACTTCACTCAAGCGATACGCGATGCTGGCGGCCGCTTCATTGCCTTCCAGCGTGACCCAACTCCGTTTCATAGTGACCTCCTCGCAAGCCAGAGCATACAGCAAGAGGCGGTCTGGCGGATACTGTCACGTCAGCCGACTCTGGCAAGAGATATGTCAAAAGGGAACACATTGTCGTGTAGTACGCTTGACAGTATACGCCGCGCCAGAAAGCCAGGGGGTGAAGAACACGCAACAGACAGTGACGCTTCCTTGCCATACTTCGTGGGAGTTGACACAGGAAATGCCATCGGAAGCGGACATGGGTTGCGGAACGTTTACCGTGCGTAGCGACGTTCCGCCCCACTGCCAGTGCAGCCCGTGCTACGATCTGACACAAAGCAGGAGGTAAGCGTTCGGAATGTGCGCTTGTACCGCATTTGGGGGGAATGCGTGAGTCACTCCTGACTCGGATGAGTCCTTCATGTCTCCGCAATCGACGTCGCTGAGGCGGAACGGGAGCGAACGATGTCCGCCAAGTGGAAAGCAAGGCGATGCCGCCTTGCAGCAGTTCTCACAATGAGGTGAGCAATGGAGCGCTATGAACAAGGGCTCATTTCCCCTGGACAGATCGACTCGCTGTTGAAACTTCGACTCGTTCTGCTCTTCGCCGAACATCCCTGGCTGCGCATGAGCGCCGCTCATGCACAGCAGCGCCTGCGCGAAAGCCCGTGGGCGATCGCTGAGGCGCTTGATGAACTGGCAAATGCCGGTTTGCTGAGCAAAACAGAGTGTTGTGGTCAACCGATGTATCGGTTGACCACTATTCCGGAGCATCGACTGCGACTCGAGTGCCTTGCCCGCAGCTTCGACGACCCGCAGCGCCGTGATGAACTGTACGATCTGGTACGCACTGCCAGCGAAGAGCGTCGCTACCGCGAGATGGTCATACCGCGCATGGGCGTGCTCGCTGCGCCAGAGTTCGACGCATTCGTCATCTGATGGCTCACCAGACCGCCATCACACGCGTAGGTCCGCCGGAACCCGCCGCAATCTTCGGCGCGCCGACAAAGAGCGTCGCGCCGCTTGGCGGGATCGCTTCCAGATTCGCCAGGTTTTCCAGTCCCCAGCGATTGGTCGGCAGGAGCGTGTAGTGGACGGCAAACGTCGTTGACGGACCGTGGTCAAGGCTCAGGGTATCCACGCCGATGCCAGCGATCCGTCGTTCGGTCAGCAGAAAGTCGATGGCCTCCTTGCCGAAGCCAGGGAAATGCATCACACCGCTGCTATCAGTATTGCGGAACGCCTCAACTGAACCTGCCCGCGCGCCCCATCCGCTTGCCATGAGCACGGCGGCATTGTCGGGAATGCGCCCGTAACGCCGCTCCCACGCGCGAATGTCGTCGGGTGTGACCACAGCATCGGGATCGCGCCGCACTTTTTCGGTGATGTTGATCACCACTGCCGGGACGACCAGATTCTCTACCTTCAACTGGTCGACGAACAATCCGTTCGGTGCAAAATGCACCGGTGCGTCCATGTGGGTTCCCGAATGCTCCCAGTAGGTCAGGATGCTCCCGTAGTAGCCGTCTTTGTCGTGCGAGACCGCCTGCTGAATGCGGAATGGCGCCGCTCCGGGGAAGAGCGGAAACTGCGTGCCAAGCACATGGGTCAGATCGAGCACATTTCGGAACGTCGTGCGGCGCACCGTCGCCGCCTGCGCCGACCCGACCGGCAACGCAGCCGCGACGGCCGCGCCAAGACCGAATTTGAGCAGGTTGCGGCGGCTGATTTCAGGAGACCGCATGCTGGCGAGCGTTTCCGGGGGGCACATCTTCAACCTCCTGGTCGTACAA
>JANWXL010000051.1 GCA_025055265.1 Roseiflexus sp. | reverse complement strand
ATTCGTTTATTCGCTGCCGCATTCGTTGACCCATTCGTGCATTCGTTTATTCGCTGCCGCATTCGTTGACCCATTCGTGCATTCGTTTATTCGCTGCCGCATTCGTTGACCCATTCGTGCATTCGTTTATTCGCTGCCGCATTCGTTGACCCATTCGTGCATTCGCTCATTCGCTGCTGCATTCGTTGACCCATTCGTGCATTCGTTTATTCGCTGCCGCATTCGTTGACCCATTCGTGCATTCGTTGACCCATTCGTGCATTCGTTTATTCGCTGCCGCATTCGTTGACCCATTCGTTTATTCGTTGCCGCATTCGCGCATTCGCTCCTTACACTGCAGAGATATGGTGCGTCACACTGGCATCGGTGGGCGCCGCCAATTGTTTTTGCTCAATGAGCGTGATGAACAATGCCGTCAGATCCGGGTCCCACTGAATCCCCCTCCGCGCGCGAAGCCGCTGGATGGCGCGTTCGGGCGAGAGCGCCCGACGGTACGGACGATCCGTGGTCATCGCATCATAGGCGTCTACAATTGCGATAATGCGCGCGCCGATCGGGATCTCTTCACCCCGCAGTCCATACGGGTAGCCGCTGCCGTCCCAATGCTCGTGGTGCCCGCGCACAATCGGCGCCACATCGCGCGCAAAACGCATGGGAGCAATGATACGCGCGCCGCACTCGGGATGCTGCTTGATCTGCGCATACTCCTCGGGCGTCAGTGGCGCTGGCTTGCGCAGGATGCTGTCCGCCACGCCGATCTTGCCAATGTCGTGCAACAAACCGCCCTGCCATACGGCGCGTCGCACGTCGTGCCCCAGACCGGCGGCAATTGCAAGTTGCTCACCGTAGTGCGCCAGACGCCAGAGATGCCCCTCGGTGTACATATCCTTCGCCTCAACTGCCAGCGCCAGCGCAAAGATGACGCTCTCAGTGCGCTCGAGCTGGTCGGTCAGACGTTTAGTGCGCAATTGAGAATGGATTCGGGCGCGGAGCAGACGCTCATCAAACGGTTTGGTCAGGAAGTCGTCGGCGCCAGCCTCAATGCCGCGCCACCGATGCTCCGGGGCATCGAGCACCGTCAGCATGGTAATGGGAATCAGCGCAGTGCGCGGATCCTCTTTCAGCCGACGGCAGACCTCGAATCCATCATAACCCGGCATTGTCACGTCAAGGAGAATCAGGTCTGGCAGTTCTTCCAGCGCCAGCGTCAGCGCCTCGCGTCCATTGCGTGCTGCCAGCGCCGTGTGCCCTTCCGCTTCAACAAAGCGGACGATCGCTTCACGCATGGCCGGGTTATCGTCTGCTACCAGGATTTTTGCCGCCACCGTTCGCTCCTTCTCTGCTACAGGGCTTGAGCGGTATCGCATCAGACAGGGTTGCCCTGTTCATGATCCTGTTATCAGGTCCTGGCGTACCAGGCGTTATAGTACAATATGTTTCTCCCGGATCGTCAGACAGTGCGCACATCAGGCATTACAAATATGATCTCGACACGAGCGCGCGAAAGTATGCGGCGCTCTGGACGCTCATGATCGCTCTTATAAGAAATAATCCTTCCAATCGTTCAAAAGATACCGTCGATGAAAGGAATCATGCCATCTATGCCGTACGATTTCGACCAGGTCTTTGATCGCCGCCGAACCGGAAGCATCAAATGGAAGTTCTATGGTGACGATGTGCTGCCTATGTGGGTGGCGGATATGGACTTCCCCGCGCCGCCGCCGATCCTTGCTGCGTTGCACGCCCGCGTCGATATTGGCGATTTCGGCTATGAATTGCCGTCACGCGCGCTCGGCGAATGTCTCTGCGAGCGAATGCACCGCCTCTACCAGTGGAACGTCACACCAGATCAGATCGTCTATATCCCCAGCCTGGTGACCGGTCTCAATGCCGTCTGTCGCGCTATTGGCGAGCCTGGCGACGGTGTGCTGGTGCAGACGCCGGTCTATCCGCCGTTTCTCACCGCTCCGACCAATCAGGGGCGCGTGGTGCAGATGGCTGAGCTGGCGCTCGTTCCGAATGGACGAACGTTTGCCTATCGTGTGGACTATGAACGTATGGCAGCGGCTGTGAACGACCGCACGCGCCTTTTTATTCTGTGCAACCCGCACAATCCAACCGGCGAAGCATATAGCCGCGAGGAGTTGATGCGGATGGCTGCCTTTTGCGAGCAGCACGATCTGATCATTTGCTCCGACGAGATTCACTGCGATCTGCTGCTCGGCGACACGCGCCATACGCCGATCGCCGCGCTCGCGCCTGAGATCGCCGACCGTACCATTACCCTGATGGCGCCCAGCAAAACCTTCAATATTCCTGGTCTTAAAGCCAGTTTTGCCATCGTGACCAACCCGGACCTGCGCAAGCGCCTGATAACCGCGATGGACGGCATTGTGCCCTGGCTCAACTCATTTGCGCTGGCTGCAATGGAGTCCGCGTATCGCGATTGCGATGACTGGCTGAACGATCTGCTCGCCTATCTCACAGCCAACCGCGATGTTGTGATACGTTTCGTGTCCGAGCAGATGCCGCGAATCAAAACGACCGTCCCGCAAGCGACGTATCTGGCATGGTTCGATTGTCGTGAGGCGGGTATCGAGGGCAATCCGTATGAGTTCTTTCGACGTGAGGCAAAAGTGGCGCTGAATGACGGGAAGCTATTCGGCGCCGGCGGCGAAGGATTCGTCCGACTCAACTTTGGTTGCCCGCGTGCGCTGCTTGTGGATGGGCTTGAGCGGATGAAAGCCGCGCTTGATGCGAGCGCCGTCCGCCATCCTTGACAAAACCTGTGCAAAGAGTGTATTGTTATACAGGCGCATAACGCGGCGCACTACGGTCATGCGTCCCCGGTCTCGAACGACTTCCCCGAGCGCGAAGTAAAGAGGTCGGCAATCCGGTTTCGCTGAAGGGGCGAGACAGTGGTTGCACGCGCCGTGCAGACAAGACACTCGATCCCTCTATGCTGCGAGGCTGAGGGTGCAGAAGGAGCAAGATTCGATGGTTTACGCCACTCGTCGATTTGAGTTTTCGGCAGCGCACCGTTACTGGCGATCCGATTGGAGCGCCGAGGAAAATATGCGCGTCTTTGGTCCGTGCGCCAATCCGTATGGTCACGGACACAATTATACGCTCGATGTGACAATCACCGGCGATCTCGATCCGCGCACCGGCATGGTGATGAATATGACCGAACTCAAAGCGCTGGTATCGGAGGTGCTGGAGGAATTCGACCATAAGCACTTGAATGAGGATACGCCCTACTTTCGCGATCAATTGCCGACGACTGAGAACATTGTGCGCGTGCTGTGGCGATTGATTGCAGCGCGTTTGCCGCACACGGCGCGGCTGGCGCGGCTGCGCCTGTATGAAACCAGCGACCTGTGGGCGGAATATGATGGCGCAGACGAAACGACCTTTGCGCGCGTGTATGCCTTCTCTGCGGCGCACCGGCTGCACTCGCCGATGCTCTCCGATGAAGAGAACCTGGCGATCTACGGCAAGTGCAACAATCCAAACGGGCACGGGCATACGTATACGCTTGAGGTGAGCGTCGCCGGTCCTGTCGATCCCGACACCGGCATGGTGATCGACCTGACGGAAATGGACCGGACAGTGCGCAGCGTCCTCGACCGGCTCGATTATCGGCATCTCGATCGTGAAGTTGCTGCGTTTGCCACGCAACCTTCCACTGCCGAGAACATTGTGGTCTATCTGTGGGAGGAGCTCGCACCGCGCTTCGAGGGGCGGTTGCGCCATCTCAAGCTGTGGGAGACGCGCAAAAACGTGTTTGAATATGCCGGACCGGGCGCCTCGCCGCTGAACACCGGGCATGACCACTGAATGGGAGCGCATGGATTGCCACGGATTGAGACGGATTCGCACAGATTGATCGCCCTCCATCGCCAGCAAATCTGTGAGAATCAGTCGCTTCCGTGCACATCCGTGTCCCATCGAGCCACATCATGCCTGAGCTTCCGTTATCCTTGTGAGACGCCGTCGTGCAAGGGCGGGTTGGCGCGAGCCGCCACGTAATGCGCTATGACCGCACGAGACGCCATCGCGTAAGGGCGGGTCTCGGACCCGCCCTTACGGTGTCCGAGAAGATGATCTAGTATTGAGGAACGAGTCCTATGACATACCACAACGGCAACAATGGTTATCACGACCACGCATTCGCGGATATCGACGAGCGTGAGTACGAACCGCTGATCATTCAGGGGCGTGGTAAACTCGAAGGGATGAGTTATCACTCCGACCCGGCGATTGAAGATGCTGTGCGGGTCATTCTGAAGCAGATTGGCGAAAATCCCGGTCGAGAGGGTCTGCTGAAGACGCCGTCGCGCGTCGCTAAAATGTACGCGGAATTGACCGCCGGATACCATATTGATCCAGACGCGCTGATCAACGATGCGATCTTCAGCGTCAGCTACGACGAAATGGTGCTGGTCAAGAACATTGAGTTTTCCAGCCTGTGTGAGCACCACATGCTCCCCTTCATGGGGCGAGTGCACGTCGCCTACATTCCCAACGGGAAAGTCCTAGGATTGAGCAAGATTCCGCGCATTGTCGAGATGTTTGCACGGCGTCTCCAGGTTCAGGAGCGGATGACGGTGCAGATCGCAGACTTCATCAATCAGCGACTCGAACCGCTCGGCGTGGCGGTTGTCGCCGAGGGTGTTCATATGTGCGCCGTAATGCGCGGCGTCAAGAAAGCGGGCGCCACCATGGTCACCTCGGCGATGCGCGGCGTGTTCCGCGACGATCCGAAGACGCGCAGCGAGTTCATGGCGCATATCGAGCGCGCCTGATCAGGTGCGGCGACGGTCACATGGGATGCACGCCCTCGTAGGGGTGCCCTCCCTGCTCACAAGGGTAGATTTTTTACAGCACGCCCTCGTGTTGAGTCGGCCGTTTTCGGCATCAGAATGCCTCAACACCCCCTCTCCAGCATCGCTGGAGAGGGGGACGGGGGTGAGGAAGAAAAAGGCTTTGAGTCGCGGAAAACGTCCCTCGTATCTAAAAACTCTACACTTGAGAGGCGTGCAGCGCGCCGCCACTGCCCCTGGCGTCATCAGCGCCGCTGGCAAGCGGTTGAATGTGACCGTCACCTATTGAACGGAGGGCATCATGGATACCAGGAGCATCCTCATCACCGGCGCCAGCCGGGGCATCGGGCGGGCGACGGCGCTGGCGCTCGCGGCGCCCGGCGTGACGATGACCCTGGCGGCGCGCTCGGTCTTCCTCCTCGAAGAGGTTGCCGCGGAAGCGCGCACCGCTGGCGCCTCGGCAGACATCGCGCCATGCGACGTTACCGCCGAAGATGACGTCCGTCGCCTGATCGAACAGGCGACCGCGGCGACTGGACGCATCGATCTGCTCGTCCATAGTGTCGGCAGAGCGTATGTCGCTCCGGTCGCGCAGATCAGCCAGGCTCATTGGGAAGAGCAGGTGCGCATTCATCTGACGAGCCTCTTCCTGATCTGCAAGCACGCAACGCCATTCATGCACAACGGCGGGTTGCTGGTGTACGTCGCCTCGGTGGCGGCGCGCCAGGTCTTCCCGAACTGGTCGGCGTACTGCGCTGCCAAGCACGGCGCGCTGGGGTTGCTTGGCGCGGTGCGCGAAGAACTGCGCCCGCACGGCGTGCGCGTCACCGCAGTGCTGCCAGCCGCGACCGATACCGGGCTGTGGGACGATCTTCCCGGCGACTGGAACCGCGCGGCGATGCTGCAACCGGCGGACATCGCTGCGGCGATTGCTGCTCTGGCGGCATATCCGCCACATGTCGTCGTTGAGGAGTTGGTCGTCGGACATGTCGCCGGCAGGCTGTAGGGGACTTCGAACTGGGAGCTTGTCGGTGATTTGCTGTTGAGCGCAGATAATCGATGGTGTCCTGACCGGCATCGCTCAGTTAAGACCGCGCAGGCCGGCTTCGCATTCCGTAGCCCGCGACTTCGGGCGCCGGGCAGGTGGGCTATTGATCGGTATTCGCGGTTTCTTCTGTTTTTATTGACAATAGCGTAACTGTCTGGTATACTGCGATATGAGTGTGGAGGGACAATGCGATGACACTGGCGCAGTATACCGAAGACTCGCCAGCAGGGAAGATTCTGATCTACCTGCGGCGTCACGGCGAAGCGACGATCAAAGACCTGGAAGAGTTGTTGGGCATCAGCACGACGGCGGTGCGCGAGCATCTGGCGCATCTGGAGGCGAAAGGGCTGCTGACGACGCGGCAGGCGCGCGGCGGTCCGGGGCGCCCCCGGCTGGT
Organism: Roseiflexus sp.; assembly: GCA_025055265.1. Lineage (GTDB taxonomy): Bacteria > Chloroflexota > Chloroflexia > Chloroflexales > Roseiflexaceae > Roseiflexus. Next base: position 8,441 of record JANWXL010000051.1, on the reverse strand, counting down.
CTACTCGCTAACGCCGCGCGCCGAAGACCTGTTCCCGAAAGAGTACGACACGCTGATCACGCTACTGCTGCGTGAGATTGCCAGCCGCGAGGGGAAAGAGCGTCTCAACGCGCTGCTCGAAGCGGTCGGGCAACGGATGGCGGAGGAGTACCGCGGGCAGGTCGTCGGTGATGATGTCGAGGAGCGTCTGGCGCGGCTGCGCGTCACGCTCGAAGCGCGCGGCATTCCGGTCGAGGTGACGCCGGAAGGCGCGTTGCAGGTCTTTGCCTGCCCGTATCACGATGTGGCGCAGGAGCATGCTGGCGTGTGCACCATGGAACGTCGCATGCTCGAACAGGTGCTCGGCGAGCGGGTGGAGATCGAAGGCACCATCCGCGAGGGGCGTCGCAGTTGCCAATTCCATATTGCGCGGTCTTCGGACTAGCGCCGTATTCGGCGGTCATTCTATCGCTTAAGTATGAGTACAGGAGTCTCTGCATTGAACAGCGATCTGGTTATCAAGGATTTGCGCGTCAGCGTTGAGGACAAAGAGATCCTCAAAGGCGTCAATTTGACGGTCAAAGCCGGCACCATCCACGCCATCATGGGACCGAACGGCAGCGGCAAGAGTACGCTGGCGTACACCCTGATGGGTCATCCCGGCTACACAGTCACCGGTGGCGAGGTGTGGTACCAGGGGCAGAACATCCTTGAACTCGAGCCAGACGAGCGCTCGAAACTTGGTCTGTTCCTCGCTTTCCAGTACCCGGTCGCCATCCCGGGGGTGACGGTGGCGAATTTCCTGCGCGCGGCGATCAACGCTCATCGCGCTGAGGAGGGGAAGGACCCGAAGGAAACCGCTATTCCGATGGCGCAGTTCCGCAAGCAGTTGCGCGAGCAGATGGCGGCGCTCGGCATTGATGAAAGTTTCGCCCGTCGCTATCTGAACGAGGGATTCTCCGGCGGCGAGAAGAAGCGCATTGAGATTCTGCAAATGGCGATGCTGGAGCCAAAGATGGCGATTATGGATGAGACCGACTCGGGGCTTGACATCGATGCGCTTAAGATCGTCGCTCAGGGTGTAAATACCCTCTACGCGCAGCACCCGGAGATGGGGGTGCTGGTCATTACGCACTATCAGCGCCTGCTGAACTATATTAAGCCGCACTTTGTGTCGGTGCTCATGGACGGTCGGATTGTGCGCGAGGGCGGACCCGAACTGGCGCTCGAACTCGAAGAGAAGGGGTACGACTTCCTCCGCGAGGAGGTCGCAAGCGCGTGACTATGAAGACGTTTCCTCCGCTTGGCGAAATCAGCGACGCCCTGGTGATCGAAACTTCGCAGGCTGCAGGTGAGCCGGAGTGGCTGACCGAGCAGCGCGTCGAGGCATGGCGGTTCTTCGCTTCGGCTGAACCGCCCTTCTGGCGTCGCACCGATCTCTCGAAGTTCAAGCCGGAGCAGGTGATCGCCGCTGCCGATGCCGCCGCGACCAGTCTCTATCAGGAAGAAGACCTGGCGGATCAGGGGGTGGCGTTTACCACGCTGGCGCAGGCGCTCCGTTCCCACGAGGCGCTCATCCGACAATACCTCGGCGCTGCTATCGAGCCGACGCGCCACAAATTCCTGGCGCTCAACGCGGCGCTCTGGCACGACGGCGTCTTCCTCTACGTGCCGAAGAATGTCAGCATTGAACTGCCGCTGACGGCGGTCTTCTCGATGCCAATCCCTGGCGGGGCGATTATGCCGCGCAATCTGATCATCCTCGACGACGGCGCCAGTGTGACGTTCGTTGAGGAGTATCACTCGGTCGCGGCGTCTGATCAGGCGTTTGCAGCGCCGGTGACTGAGATCTTCCTGGGAAATGACTCGACCCTGCGCTTCGTGGCAGTGCAGACGTGGGGCGAGGATGTGTACCATATCGGCGCGCAGAAGGCGCGCGTCGGGCGCGGGGCGGCGCTTGAGTGGGCAGCCGTGAACCTTGGCGCGCGCGTCCAGCATATCGAGGCGGAAACTGCGCTCGAAGGGGACGGTTCGCGCGTTGAGTGGGTGGCAGCCACATTCGCCGCTGACCATCAGAACCTGCTGACCGCGCCCTGGCTCCGTCATATCGGCGCGAAGACCGAAGGGCACATGGACTTCAAGACCGTCGTGAAGGATCAGAGTTACACGACCTTCGACGGGATGATCAAGATTGAACGCCAGAGCCGCGCAACAGTGTCACGCCTTGAGGAGCACGCGCTGCACCTGTCGCCCAAGGCGCGCAGCGACTCGATCCCTGGTCTGATGATCGACACGAACGACGTTGCCAGGGCGGGGCACGCCTCGACCAGCGGCGAGGTGGACGAGGAGCAGTTGTTCTATATGCGCTCGCGCGGCATTCCGCGTGATGAAGCCATCCACCTGATCGTCATGGGGTTCTTCGAGCCAGTGCTTGACCGCATTCCCAACGATGCGCTGCGCCAGCGTATTGCGGAGATGATTGAGGCGAAGATTTGATGTTCGATGTCGTGGAACGGTGCGTGGCGCCCCAGGCGCCGTTCCCGCTTTCGTCTGTGCAGGTGCGCCAATGACAGCAAGCGCCAGCCTGAGCCTGTTCGATATCGTCGCGCTGCGACGCGAGTTCCCGATCCTTAATCAGTCGGTGAACGGCAAAACGCTGGCGTTTCTCGACAGCGCCGCGTCGTCGCAGAAGCCGCGCCGCGTGATCGATTGCCTGGAAGATTATTACCGGCGCTACAACGCCAATGTGCATCGCGGCATCTATCGCCTGAGCGAAGAAGCGACCTTCGCCTTCGAGCGGGCGCGCGGCAAGGTAGCGCGCTTCATCAATGCCCGCAGCCAGCGTGAGATCGTCTTTGTGCGCAACACAACCGAGGCGATCAACCTGGTGGCGCGCAGTTGGGGCGACGCGAACCTGCGCGAGGGGGATCGCATCCTGCTCAGCATCATGGAGCACCACTCGAACCTGGTGCCCTGGCAGATGCTGGCGCAGCGCACTGGCGCAAAACTGGAATTTCTGCCGATCGACGGCGAGGGTCGCCTGGCGCTTGATAATCTGGATGCGCAACTTGAAGGGGTGCGCCTGGTGGCGATCACGCAGCAGTCGAATGTGCTCGGGACGATCAATCCGGTGGCGGAGATCGCACGGCGCGCGCATGCCGTCGGCGCGCTTGTGCTGGTGGACGGTGCGCAGAGCGTGCCGCACATGCCAGTGGACGTTCAGGCGCTCGATATTGACTTCCTGGCGTTCAGCGGGCATAAAATGTGCGGTCCGACCGGCATCGGCGTGCTGTGGGGACGGCGCGCGATCCTGGATCAGATGCCGCCGTTCCTCGGCGGCGGTTCGATGATCAAGGTGGTGGGTCTGCACGAGTCGACCTATGCTGACGTTCCGGCGCGTTTCGAGGCGGGAACGCCAGCGATTGCTGAGGCGATTGCGCTCGGTGAGGCGGTCGATTTCCTGCAGGAGGTCGGGATGGACCGGATCTATGCCCACGAGCGCGAGTTGCTGGGATACGCGCTCGAACGCCTGCGGGATGTCGATGGGCTGCGGGTGTACGGTCCGACGACCACCGAGATGCGCGGCGGCGCAGTCAGTTTCACGCTCGACGGCGTGCATCCGCACGATGTCGCGGCGGTGCTCGACAGTGAAGGGATTGCCGTGCGCGCCGGGCATCACTGTGCGCAACCGCTGCACGCGCACTACAACATTCCCGCCACCACGCGCGCGTCGTTCTATCTGTACAATATTCCAGAAGAGGTTGATCGCCTGGTTGCCGCGCTGCATAAGGTGCGCACGCTGTTCGGGTGATTGGAATGGACGATCTGTACCGCGAACTTATTCTTGAACACTACAAACATCCGCGGCGCCGCGGTCGGCTTGAGCATCCCGACATCAGCGCTGAAGAGCATAACCCGCTGTGCGGCGACCGGGTGCGGATCGATCTGCGGATCGAAAACGGCATTATCACCGATGCGCGCTTCGACGGGCGCGGCTGCGCGATCAGTCAGGCGTCCGCCTCAATGCTGACTGATGAAATTGTCGGGATGCCGGTCGAACAGGCAAAACAGTTCAGCAAAGAGCAACTCCTGGATCTGATCGGCATTCCGTTGAGCCATAATCCGGTGCGCATCAAATGCGCGCTGCTTCCGCTCAAAACATTGAAGGCGGGGTTGTATGGCGTGGGTCATGCACCCGATGACGATGAAGTGTAATCATCTTGTGGGAGAGGAGTGCAACCAATGGCTGTCACAGCGACGAATCTGGATTTCGATTACTCGAAGTACGCATTCCGCAACGAAGAGCGATATATTTACAAGTCCGAAAAGGGCTTGAATGAAAAAGTCGTGCGTGAACTGTCAGGGATGAAGGGCGAGCCGGAGTGGATGCTCAAGCGCCGGTTGCAGGCGCTCGAGATCTTCCGCAAGAAGCCGACGCCGCTGACCGGCATGTGGGCGAACCCGGAACTGGCAGAACTGAATTACGACGATATCCACTACTTCGTGCGCGCTGGCGAGCGCCCGCAGACCGACTGGGACGCCGTGCCGCCGGAGATCAAGCAGACCTTCGAGCGGCTGGGCATTCCCGAGGCGGAGCGAAAGTTCCTGGCTGGCGTCGGCGCACAGTATGAGTCGGAGGTCGTCTATCACTCGCTGCGCGAAGAGTGGGCGAAGCAGGGTGTGATCTTTCTCGACACCGACACCGGTCTGAAGGAGTACCCGGAGATCTTCAAGAAGTACTTCGGCACGGTGGTTCCGGCGGCGGACAACAAGTACGCCGCGCTGAACACAGCGGTCTGGTCGGGCGGATCGTTCGTATATGTGCCGAAGGGGGTGCACGTCGATATTCCGCTCCAGGCGTATTTCCGTATTAATGCCGAACGCATGGGGCAGTTTGAGCGCACCCTAATTATCGTTGAGGAAGGCGCGTCGGTGCACTACATCGAGGGATGCACCGCGCCGATCTACAGCACCAACTCGCTGCACTCGGCGGTGGTCGAGATTATCGTGATGAAGGGCGGCAAGTGCCGCTACACGACCATCCAGAACTGGGCGAACAATATCTTCAATCTGGTGACCAAGCGCGCCATCGCCTACGAAGAGGCGAGCATGGAGTGGGTTGATGGCAATATCGGCTCACGCCTGACGATGAAGTACCCGTCAGTCTACCTGATGGGGCGCGGCGCGCGCGGCGAAGTGCTCTCGGTAGCGTATGCCGGGAAGGGTCAGCACCAGGACGCTGGCGCCAAGATGATCCATATCGCGCCGGACACGACCAGCCGCATCACCAACAAGTCGGTCTCGAAGAACGGCGGCAAGACGACCTACCGCGGTCTGGCAAAGGTGATGCCGGGCGCAACCGGTGCGAAGATCAACGTGAACTGCGACGCGCTCATTCTCGATGAGAAGTCGGCGTCCGACACGATCCCGTACATCGAGATCGAGGAGGATCGCTGCACCCTGGCGCACGAGGCGACCGTCGGGCGTATCGGCGAGGAGCAGTTGTTCTACCTGATGAGCCGCGGCATTAGCGAGGCGGATGCGCTGTCGATGATCGTGCTCGGCTTCATGGAGCCGTTCACGCGCGAACTGCCGATGGAGTACGCCGTCGAACTCAACCGCCTGATCCAGCTCGAAATGGAAGGGTCGGTCGGATAGCGGGCGAGAGGCGAGAGGCAAGAGGGGCTTCCAGGCGGGAAGGTTAAAGGTGAAAGGGTGGAGACGTTGCAGTGCAACGTCTCCACGTTTTTTCACTGCAACGTCTCCAAACGTGGGTATTCCACCATTGCGCCCACAGGAACGCTGTAGGGGCGCGCCTGTGGGCGCCCGGCGAATCCGAACGACCGCTCCTCTGTCCGGTGGCGAAAGTACGGGCGCCCCCCTACTTTCAGGTGTAGATTTTTCTGGCAAATCCTCGTGTTGAGTCGCCTGTTTTTGGGCATCAGAATGCCTCAACTCCCCCTCTCCAGCGACACTGGCGAGGGGGCAGGGGGGTGAGGAAGAAAAAGGCTTCGGGATGCGGAAAACGTCCCTCGTATCTAAAAGCTCTACACTTGAGAGAGGCCCCCGTGCTTTCCCGCCAGCAGGCCCCCGCAGAGGCGCCCCTGCGATGTGCTGACGATAGTGTAGCACAGAATATATGCGCCCTTCAACTAATCTCCGCCAGCGCCCGCGCCGCCGCCTCCAGCACACTGCGGTCGTCGCCGGTCATGCCCAGTTCAACCAGCGCCCCGGCGACCGTCCGCCCCAGCGGTGACGGCGGCGGCGCGGGCGCGCGCTGCTCAACGCGATGCTGCGCCGACGACGCCGCGGGGGAAGATGCCCTGGCGGTCTGCCCGGCTGCGACATCCCACAACGGCGTCTCCCGTAACGGTCGCACGTCGCCCCAGCCGCAGTGGCGCGCCAGAAACTCGACGTATGCGCGCGCCGCACCCTCGAGCGTATGGCAGCGCGCGACATACTCCCGCGCTGCGGCGCCCATCGCCGCCGCCACGTCGGGACGATCCGCCAGCAGGCGGCAGTACGCCAGGATCAGGTCACTCTCCGATCCGTCAGGATCGACCTGCGCCGCCACCCCCGGCGGCAGTTCAGCGAATGCGCCAGTGGCGGTCACCAGCGTCGGACGACCGGCGCCGAGCAGCCGCAGCAGGCTCGCCGATGTCTCGCCTGCCGTCGGATGCCGCAGATTCAGGCAGATGTCGGCGGCGGCGACGTAATCCTCGAACGCGGCGCGCGGCACGTATCCGGTGATCGTGACGGCTTCGGTCAACCCCAGACGCTCGACGACGCTTTGCGCGTCGTAGTTCGGCGAGATGCTGCCGACCAGCAGGTAGTGCGCGTCAGGGCGAGTGCTGCGTAGATCGCGCAACGCGCGCAGCGCCGGTTCCAGGCGCTTATATGGGTTGATATGCCCGAACGACGCGAGAATCAGCGCGTCCTGCGGCAGACCGAGGCGCTCGCGCGCTGCGTGGCGCGGAATGAGCGGCGGCAGCGGCACACCCATCGGCACGAGCGCCGTCGCCAATCCCGGCTTGAGCGCCGTCACCCGGTCCAGCACATAGCGGCTATGCGCCAGCACGCCTGTGGCGCGTTCGAGGACATCTTCGCAGAACGGAAAATCAAAAGCGGCTTCGGGAAAGCGTCCGCGCAGCATCAGTTCCGCGACGTGCGCGCCCTCGTCGCCGTACCGGCGGCGCATCTCGGCGCGGTAGAGATCGATCTGCCCGCGCACCGCCACCATCTCCTGAAGCATAAAGTGGTGCAGCACAAAATCGTGCAGCGCCACGACGCCGGGGGTGCGCTGCAAGGCGCGCCAGATCCCCAGGTGTGCTGGACTGTTGCCCATATGGTAGATAATGGCGTCGAACGGACGGCGGCGATGGTCGCGTTCGAGGCGGCTGACCGGACGGATCTCGAAATGCTGCGCCAGGCGCGGATTCGCAGGGCGCAGCCCGTCCTCGACATAGAGGGTAATGTCGGCATACATGCCGAGGTACGGCAACAGCTCCTCGCTGTAGTCCGAAATGCCCGAAGGGGCGGGGTTGACCGGCGAAGCGTAGGCGAGACGTTTCATCGCTAATCAAACGCCGCCTCGATGCGCCCGGCGAACGCATCGCGCAGCATGCGCACATAGCGCGGCATCAGCGGCGGCAGGCGATCGGGCGGATAATAGGCGAGCGATACAAACTCAGCATGGTCGGGTTGAAGAACGCCGCCGATCACGCGGCAGGCGAAGAAGGCGCTGACGATCTGCGCCTGATCGCCGTTCGGGTAGGTCCACTCGAAGTCGCGCCCGGTGTACAGCCCGATCAGGCGTTCGACCACGACGTGCAGACCGGTCTCCTCGAGCACTTCACGCACCAGGGTGCGCGCTGGCGTTTCTCCCAACTGCACCACGCCGGACGGCGGCGCCCACAGCATTACGTCGGAACGCTGACCGAGCAGCACATGCCCCTGAGCATTGCGGATGAATGCGCTGGCGGCCAGTTGCAACAGGCGCTGGTGACCGACGTAACTGCGCAGCCAGGCCGTGTAGTTGATCGTCATAGGCGAACCTCACATCACACGCACGGGTTCGATGCGCTGCACGACGCACCCCCGCCGTTCTCAATGGTTAGGGAGGAGTAACCTGGAACGATTAAGCTGCAATTATACCACCGGCACAAACCACCGATTTTGTGCTACAATCGCAGGGAAGCGATCTGAGACGGATGAGCAGGAGGCGCCTGTGGAAACTTTTGTCTACATTGTGAAGTACACCTTCATTGCGGCGCTGGCGGTCGAAGTAGTGTTGATTGCGCGCGCGATTATCAGTGTGGCGATGGAAAAGGCGCGCGCCGCAAAGTCCGCCCCTGCTGCGGAGTAATCATCGGTGCGTTCTGTCCTGATGCACATCTCCGATCTGCACGCGGGGCGCACGTTTCACCCACGAGTCGCCGATCAACTTGCCCGTGAAGCGCACG
>JANWXL010000215.1 GCA_025055265.1 Roseiflexus sp. | reverse complement strand
AGATCGGGGTAGTAGCGGGTGCGTCCGGCGCCGTACAGGATCGCCCCCTCTGCTTCCCAGCGCCGGATCAGTCCAAGCGCCAGCACCCCTGGTACGCGCTCATCCGATGACACAAACACCGACACGCTCGCCATCTCCGGCGATGGCATATCCGCCTCAGGCGTGATAGTGTAGACCAGCGCATGACCGACTTCACCCCGGCGTTGCAGCAGGGAGGTCGTATCAGCCCATGCCAGCAGGCGCGTCAGTTTCCCGGCGTCGTACTCGTTGCGATGAATAACCAGCGTATCAATGCCTGTGAGCGCCAGGTAACGCAGGGTGTCATCGTCGGGCAGGCGCTGCACCCGGCGCAGCAGGTCGGTCGTGCCGAACGGGATGATGCCGCTGTACCCGGTCGCCAGCGGCTTCCAGTGCTGAATCTGATGGAACTGCCGGATGGTGTGCGTTCGAGTTCAGCGCCGCGCGGCGTTGGACCGACCGGTAACTCCAGGATGGCGCGAATGTCTGGTTGCGCGCCAAGCCAGGTATAGACCGGCGGCGAGGAAGGAGGCGTCGCCAGCGGTACAGGAAATGCGGCATGCTCAGCCAGTGCAACGGTTCCAACCGCTGTCAGAGCCGCGACAGCCAGACGGTTGCGCCGCCTGACTGATACAAGCCAGCGCCCTATGTGGGTGATCGCAATGCCAGCGAGCAACGCCAGCGCCAGGTGCGCCAGCATTGCCCAGCGCGCCGGGACGCGCAACGCACCGAAACCAGGAATGCGCTCGTAGAGCAGCGGGTATGGCAGTGGAATTGGTAACACGTCGCCGCCGCGCTCCAGGCGGATGCCAGTTCCAAGGGATAGTACGAATGCGATAATTCCCAGCAAAACGAGAAAGATAACGTCTCGCGCGAGAGGCGCGTCGTCTGGCGCGGTTCTCCGGTCACCAGCTCGCTTCCAGAGAGTCAGCGCCACACCTGATGCCGCCAGTCCGATTGTCACGAAGCCGGGGAAGAGGGCGAATTCACCGCCGCTGGCAGCAGACCAGCCGTGACCGCCGTACAGCCAGTTGGTCGGCGGAACCGCCAGATACGCCTGGAGTGGCGCCGACCAGTTATCGAGTTCGCGTGGCGAGCGTACGACCCCCAGATACTCGTAAATGCGCAGATACGGAAGCGTCAGCGGCGCGGTGATGAGCGCCGCCAGCCCTCCGCCGAGAGTCAGACCGCCAACGCGTCGCAAAAGACCGGCGCGCGCCGGTTGACGGATTGCTTCCCACAACCAGAGCGCCGCGTACAACCCAAGCGTCAGCGCCGCAAAATAAGCGTAGTAGAGGGCAGTCACACATTGAATGCCCGCGAATAATCCGAAGAGCGCCGCATCGCGCCAGCGTCCGCCGCCGTCTTCAGGGGCGCGCAACAGCCGCCGAAGAAACAGCAATGCCAGCGGCAGCCAGGCGGTCTGCAATAGTTGCAGGTGCACAAAATGCGTCATCCGGTACGTGCCGAATGCAAACAGTGCACCAGCCGCAAATGCGCCAATTGCGCGAACCCATGGCTTGCAGGTGCGTGCAGACATCTCATATGCCAGCAGATAGACAGCCCAACCGGTCAACACATAACTCGTCAGCACAAGCAGGTTGTATGCCAGCACCGGACCGCCTGTTGCAACAATCGGCAGTGCAAGAATCGCCAGCAGCAGATGGTGATCGCTGTACGCCAGTGTGTCGGGGTAAGGAAAGAAGATCGGCGCGTTCCAGACCGCCAGCGGATCGGTGGTCAGGGCGTGTGCATTCCAGGCGAGCACCCAGGTTTGCAGCAACGGATCGAGACCGCTGCCAAGCGCCGTCGTCAAATGGGTGACCAGGGGCCAGGTGAAGACGGCTGCGAGCAGCAGATACGCCAGCGGCGGGAGCAGAGCAGAGATGTCACGATTTCTCCACATCACATCGTTCGTGAGAGCGACTGCACGGCGGGTAATAGAACACGGATGTGCGCGGATCGAGACGGACTCACACAGATAAGGTCAGCGCCAGCCGTTCCATGCGTTCGACAAAGAGGTTGATAAAGCGTTGCGTATCGAAGTCAACGACTGTGCGCACATTCGGCGCAGGGCGAAACGCGCGGCGCCATTGCGGGGGCCATCTGGCGGTGTCGTACCCCGTCAGATCGTGTGCGTCCGGCTCGCGGGTCGCAGGACCGATGTAACTGATCACGCTCTTTCCAGCCGTCAGTTCGCTCGTATATTCCACCGCCACGTGCATCGGCTCGGTACGCGCCAGGTCGGGCATGAACGCCAGCGCCAGCGCCGCAGGATCGTTGATCGAGCATCCGGCGAATCCGAACGCCGCCAGGTGAAACTCGATGTAGAAACGGGTGGCGTCGGCAATGAAGCGGGTAATCGGCGACGCGATACGGTTCAGACGGTCAACATCCGCCTGCGTAAGAATAATGCGCTGGGTGATATCCCACGGCAGCAGCGTGATCGGCATGCCGCTTTCGAGCACGATATGCGCCGCGTGCGGGTCGACATAAAAGTTGAACTCCGCCAGTGAGGTAGTGTTGCCGTCGGCGCGCAGCGCGCCTCCCATAATGATGACCTCACGCACAGCATTGATGATGCGCGGCTCTTTGCGCAGCGCAATCGCGACATTGGTCAACGGCGCGATTGCCACGAGCGTCACCTCGCCGGGATGCGCCAGGATTTCGCGGATGATCAGGTCAACGCCGTTCTCTGTGCTGACGGGCGCTGGTGACTCCGGCAGGCGAGCGAACCCGATGCCGGTTTCGCCGTGGGTTTCGGGGGCGGTGTAGAGGGGGCGAATAAGCGGCAGCGCCACGCCGCCGCATGCCGGAATGTCGGGACGACCGGCGAGCGCCAGAACGTTACGCGCATTGCGCACGCCGTCGGCGAGCGGACAGTTGCCGCTGGTTACCGTAACGCCTGCAAGCTCGACTTCTGGGGATGCAGCCGCCAGCAGAATGGCCAGCGAGTCATCAATGCCGGGATCGGTGTCGAGAACGACGCGCGTGGTCATACGATCATCTTTCGTTCAGTCTGGACGGGTTCACAATTATACCATGCGCTGGCTGCCCGCCTGCACTGCTGTGGCGTGCTATAATGGCAACGAAGTGCATGTCGATAAGGATAGCAGTGTGCGCGCCTATCTCGATATCGAAACAACATTTGATGGCGCGATCAGCGTGATTGGCATCTATCGCTCTGATCTTGGCGCTATTCAGTTGATCGGCGGCGGGGTGCGGGACGTTGCACTGTACGATGCGCTGGAAGGCGTGAACACGCTGGTGACCTTCAACGGCTCTTCTTTTGACCTGCCGGTTATTCGCAAGCGCCTCTTTGTTGATCTCCGGCGTGATTTTGATCACTGCGATCTGATGCATGTTTGCCGGAAGCGCGGACTGCGCGGCGGTCTCAAGATCGTGGAGGAACGCCTTGGCATCTGCCGCATCACCCACGGTCTCAATGGGCGGGACGCCCTGTATCTGTGGGATCGCTATGAAAAGCAGGGCGATCAGTCGGCGCTGCGCACGCTGCTTACCTATAACTATGAAGATGTCATCAACCTGGCGATTCTCGATGAACGTCTCGGCCTGACGCCGCCTGGCGATCTGTGCCGGGTTGTGCGCCATATCTTCGCCTGATCGTTATGCAGAAGAAAATCCTGAACAATCGCTACGAGCTTGAACAAAAGATCGGCGAAGGCGGCATGGCGCGCGTGTACCTCGGTCGCGATCTACGCCTCAATCGGCGGGTGGCGATCAAGACACTGCACGAGCGCTATGCCTCCGATATCTCGTTTCTCCAGCGGTTCCATCACGAGGCGCAGGCTGCCGCTGGTCTGCGCCATCCGTGCATCGTTAATGTGTACGATGTCGGGCAGGACGGCGATATTCACTACATTGTAATGGAGTATGTCGAGGGCAGCGATCTGAAGAGTCTGATCCTGCGCAACGGTCCGCTGCCGATCGATCACGCTGTTGCGATTGCCGAAGATGTTGCCGAGGGTTTGGAAGCAGCGCACCGGCTGGGCATGATCCACCGCGATGTCAAGCCGCAGAACATTCTGGTCAGCCCTTCTGGCGAGGTGAAAATCACCGACTTTGGCATTGCCAAAAGTTCGCTCTCGACGGCGCTGACCGAAACTGGCGTTACGTTTGGAACAGCAGATTATCTTTCGCCAGAACAGGCGCGCGGTCTGGCAGCAACGCCGCGATCCGACATCTATGCGCTTGGAGTGACGCTGTACGAGATGTTGACCGGTCGCCTGCCGTTCACCGGTGAAAACACGGTTGCTGTGGCAATGCAGCACGTGAGCGTCGATCCGCCGCCGCCACGGATGTTCAATCCGCAGATTCCGCCGCGTCTGGAGGAATTGGTGCTTGCTGCGCTCAGCAAGAATCCCGACGAACGCCCCGCATCGGCGCGAGAGTTTGCGCAGATGCTGCGCGCCTATCGCACGGCAAGCCAGGAAGCGACGATTGTGCGCCCGGCAGCGCCCCGTTTGTCACAACCGCGATCAGCGCAACCGCGATCAGCGCCCAGTCCTATGACAGCGGCGCCGATTGGGAGCCTCGCCGGTCGAACGGCATTACCGCCGCCGCGCTCGCCAGGGGTCACGCAGGCGCCGCCAGCCAGCAGCGGTCGTGATCTTGGCATCTTTCTGCTCGGCATGATGTTCATTGGTCTGATTCTGGGCGTGGTCTATCTGGCGGCTACCGGCGCATTCGATAACCTGTTCCACTTCAGCGGCGGAACCCGCCCGCCAGTCGTTCTTCCTGAACCAACGATTGAACCGACAGTGACTCCAGGGCCGCAGATGGCAGTCGTGCCAAATGTCATCGGGCTAGATGAACGATCAGCAATTGCAGCAATCGAAGGCGCCGGTCTGTTGCCGTATGCCGAACTGCCCCGCGCTTCCGACGTCGTTTCAGCCGGGCTGGTGTTCGATCAGTTCCCCCCGGCGACCACCGTCGTGACCGCCTCTACTGTTGTTACGTATGTGGTCAGCACCGGGCCAGAGACGATCCCTTTGCCTGACGTTGTAACCATGCGCGGCATTGATGCTGAGTTTCAGTTGCGCAGCCTGGGGTTTCAGGTGCAGGCCGTCAGTGCACCGGATCGTCTCAGCGCAGGGTTCGTCTTCCGCACCGAACCGCCAGCCGGAACGCCGCTGCGGCGCGGCGACACGGTGACGATCTTCGTCAGCATCGGCGATAAGGTGCGTATGCCGGACGTCACCGGGCTTCCAGAGGAGGAAGCTATCCGGCGTGTTGTGGCCGCCGGGCTGACCTGGTCGTACTCTGACTATCAGGGGTGCGACAAACTCGGCGATCTGTGCAACCGGTACGCTCCCGGCATTGTCGTCAGCTCCATCCCGCGCGGCGGTGAACTGGTGGATCGCGGAACGCCAGTGACGCTGGGGGTGCGCGCTCCGTAACTCGATTGCGATCAAATCGTCATCAAATTGCACGGCATGCCGATTGCATTCAGGCGCAGGCGTTGCTAGACTTCTCACCGTCATTACAGCATTTCTCGAAAAGTTGACGCGAAGTCGCACAGGCGCAACGTCTCGCAGTCAATACGTCGCTCCTTGCCTCTTCGCGCTTTTGTGTCAGCCTTTCTGAGAAACCCTCGAGAGATGAGGAGTCGCGGTATGCATCATCATTTGCTTTCTCCGCTGCTGGCGCTGACTCTCCTGATTGCCTGGCTGTTTCCCGCGCCTGCAGGGGCGCAGGTAGCGCCAGGTCGATCCGATTTCGGCGTCAATACCCATATTGCATCGCGCTATCCAGTGCAGGCCGGATTCGATGGCCCGGTCGATCTGGTCGCCGGAACATCCGCCGGGTGGGTGCGGGAGGATTTTCACTGGTACTGGCTCGAACCGGATCAGGGGCGCTTCGACTGGGCAATCTACGATCGTGCAATCTCACGTCTGGCGGGGAGCGGCGTCAATATCATCGGCGTACTCAACACAGCGCCTGCCTGGGCGACGCCATTTCCCGGCGATGCGCCCGGCCGGCCGTCCTATTATGCGCCCGATCCCGCAGCATTCGCCCGTTTTGTGTCAGCGGTCGTGACGCGCTACCGCGACCGGGTGCGTTTCTGGCAGGTCTGGAATGAACCGGAGAATGTGCGCTACTGGCAGCCGCAGCCCGACCCTGCCGCCTACGCCGCGCTGCTGCGCGCCGCGTATCCCGCCATCAAGGCCGCC
>JANWXL010000544.1 GCA_025055265.1 Roseiflexus sp. | reverse complement strand
AGCGAAATATTTATGTAAACCCCATCAACCGTCGGGCGCAGCGCGAATGCCGGATTATTTTATGAATGTTCATCAGCCCACAGCTCCGGGGACGCGCGACGTTGGCGGCACAGCCAGACCGGACTCATCTCATTAGCCCGCAGCGATAGTTGCACGGAGCGATTGGCTTCGCTGCACTCGAAATGTCTCCTGTGGCGCACCAGTATCTGGAGCGGCGCCAGCATCTCATGTGTGCAATGCCTGGTTGATCTTCCTGTGAGAAACCTTCTCGCCTGTAGCGACACGAACAGTATAGGTATTGACCACAGGTTCCGCCACATCGCCCGCCAGCGTCAACTCCAGACAATACACTCCGGGATCCGACGGGATCAGGCGCAACCGCTCGATCTCCATTGCCATACAATCGGCGGGCAATGTGAAGGATCGCTCGACAGTCGCCGGCGTCGCATTGTCAGGACCCAACAGGCGCGCCGTCGCCGTCACGGCGAGGTCGCGGTGCGCATCGTTGACCACATAGACCGGCAGATCAAGCGCTTCATTGAGGGCGATAGCTTCTTTCTCCAGCACAGTAAAGATATACTGCGGACTGAACGCCAGACGCATGGCGTGGTATGAGCGTTTCGGCACGCGCCAGTAGTCGATGACCGACCAGGAGACCGACGGGTTGGCATCGTGGAACATGAACGGCATGATGCCGCCGGTTGGACGATACTTACGCAACCGCAATCGGTCGATGTAGTGGCGGTTGACCTTGATCTGATACTCCTGCGACATCTGCACGAGTTCCTCGAGCGAGCGCGCAGCGCGCCAGTCGTACCAGTGCGCCATGATGTCCGCCTGAAACTGATGGCGCTCAACCAGCCGCTGCCAGTCGATGCGCCTGATGTCGGCGTCCATGAATTTGACACAGCTCTCGATGTTCGGAAAACTCTGCGCGCCGAACTCGGTGACGAAGCGCACCAACTGCGGGAAGCGGCGGATCAGCGGCTCCCACTCTTCGAGGCGACCATAGATTTTGTACCAGCCGTAGTAGAAGTGTGTGCTGGTGCCGGCGCGAATGCCCGGAATGGGAAACTCGTTTGACGAACGCACCACCGGTCGTCTGCCGTCTTCCCGTTCGACCACCCGCTTCAACTCGCTGTCCATAACATCGCGGTTCCAGCTAAAAACGAACATCGACGCATAGGTGCGCATGCGCGTAACCATCCGTTCGTCGCGGGTATCGACGACATACACCGGTTCGTTGTGCATACACCAGAGCGCCACCGACGGATGGTTGCCCAGCAGGCGCACCATGGCGCGCGCCTGACGACGCGCTTCAGGCAGCACGTCGCGGCGGTAGAGCCAGTGCAGCGGGAAATCCTGCCAGAGCAGCATCCCCATCTCATCAGCGGCGTCGTACAGCGTCGGATGCGCAACATGCCCGTGTACGCGCAGCATATTCATATGGCACTCGCGCGCCAGGCGCAGATCCTCGATACACCGTTCGCGCGTCGTCGTCGCAATGCGCACATCGGTCGGCGGATAATTGTTTCCCTTGACGAAGAAGCGCGTCCCGTTGAGATAGGGGATCCAGTCGTGCAACTCGAAGGTGCGGATGCCGAAACGAAAGGTGCGCGCATCGGAAACCGCGCCGTCGCAAAGGACCTCGAGCGTCACGGCGTACAGGTCCGGCGATCCCATGTCGTGGGGCCACCAGAGATGCGGGTCACTCACCAGCAGCACCCCGGCAATCTTGTGTTCTCCGGCAGCCAGCGCGCGGCGTTGCTCGATCGTCTGCACCGCCCCTGCAAAGTTGACCGGCGTAAACGTCCAGCGCAGGATTACATCTCGCGCTGCATCCGAGTCGAAGACCGCGCGAAAGCGCAGCTCCGCCAGCGACTCGCCAGCCGCCTCGGTCTGCAGCAGCACTTCGCGCACCCGCACTGGACCGGTGGCGATCAGCTCGACGGGCAGCCAGATGCCGCCGGGGTTGGCGAGCGGGTCCATGCAATCCCAGTGTGAGAAAATGCCGGTGATCAGGCGCTTGCCCGATTTATTGGCTTCGTCGGGGCATTCGACCTCGACCACAATCTCGTTCTCTGGCGCGATCCAGGCGGTCACTTCGCGTTCATACGGCTCGAAATACCCCTCATGACGACCCAGATCAACGCCGTTGAAATATGGCTGCGCCCAGTAAAACACCCCGTTGAAGCGCAGGAAGTATCGGATCGGCTGCTGCCCGGAGTCGCGCGCCAATGCATCCGGCAGGGTAAATCGTCGACGATAGACCATGCATCCCGCATAGCGTTCCAGCAACGGATGCTGTTGCCAGTGCGCCGGTATGTCCTGCGTCAGCCAGGTGTCATCGTCGGACGGATAGAATCCCTGACGAAACGTATCGACCGGCAGCAGCTTCCAGGCGCCGTCAAGCGAAAGAACAGCGGGAGTCGTTGTCATGCCGTACATCGCTACAGAGTTCAGAACGTCAGCTTCAAGGCTTCGCCATTCTAGGCGATAGAACGCAGCATGTCAATCGCCGCGTGGTACAATAGGTGGCCGTCGCCACCACGCGCAGCGCGGCAACTGTGCGGCGCAGCCATCACCTCGCGGCGGGCAGGCTCGCGGCGCAGGTGACCGTCACTGCCCCGCTCTGGGCAACAATCGCGGAGTGTAGCACTCCTCCGGGGCAGGCACACCCAGCGAGATGGCGTCCATTGGTACGGTCACCTTACCAAGACCGCCACGCGCAGCGCGGCAATCGCAGAGTGTGACCACTCCTTCGGGGCGGGCATGCCAGTGAGATAGCGTCCATTGGTGGCGGTCACCTAAACTAGAGGGAGGAAACATGTCTGGCGGCCTTAAGTCGGGCCTCATTTTCGCCATCGTCAGCATCGTTGCAGTGATCGGTTTCTCCTTCATTCCGGCAATCGGCGTTTTCTGCTGCGGTCCGTTGGCATCAATGACGCTGGGTGCGATCGCCGGGTACATTGGCGTCCGCTGGAGCGGTCCGACAGCGGGAGTAGGCAGCGGCGCGCTGGCTGGCGGCGTGGCAGGGGTTGGCGCACTCATCGGGTCAGTCATTTTCTGGGTGATCGCCATTCTTATTGCGCAGAGCGACCCGGCGCTGTTTGAGGAGATGCTGCGGCAGATTGAAGAGCAACAACCGGCATCTGGATTGACCAGCGACGACATTCGCAACCTGATCAACGTGATGGGACCATTGATCGGGTTCTGTGCCGGCCTGATCCACTTGCTGTTCGCCGCTGGGCTTGGCGCGCTGGGGGGATGGCTGGCGGTGCGCCAGCGACCGCAGCCGCCGATGATGCCGCCAGCGTATCCGACTGCATAATCGCTAGATACTGACGCGCAGCGCCGCCTCGAAGATCGCCAGCCCTTCATCAACCTGCGCTTCGGTGAGCACCAGCGGCGGGCAGAGGCGGATCGTCGAGGCGCCGCAGGTCAGGATCAGCAGACCGCGACGAAATGCCTCTTCCATCACGCGCTGCGCCAGCGCCCGCGCCGGTTCGCGCGTTTCCCGGTCCTTAACGAACTCGATGCCGATCATCAGACCGCGCCCACGGACATCGCCGATCACCTCGTAGCGTTGCTGGAGATCGCGCAAGCCGCGCATCAAGTGCGCGCCGACGCGCACCGCGTTAGCGGCGAGTTCGTGGCGTACCAGATCGAGCACTTCATTCGCTGCGGCGCACGCCAGCGCGTTCCCGCCGAACGTGTTGCCATGCGATCCGGGCTCCCACAGTGAAGTAAGCTCTTTCCGCGCTACAATGGCCCCAATCGGCACGCCGCCGCCTAACCCTTTGGCCGTCGCCAGAATATCGGGAACGCAGCCAGTGGGCTGCGCGCGACCGCACGTCGCACACGCGCCGGATGCACCCGGCGGGCATTCCTGCTCGAATGCCCACATGGTTCCGGTGCGCCCTACGCCGCTCTGCACCTCATCGAGAATCAGCAGGATGCCGTATTGATCGCACAACCGTCGTAATCCGCAGAGAAACCCCGGCGCCGGAACCACATACCCGCCTTCGCCCTGAATTGGCTCAACGACTATCGCAGCAATATCATGCGGCGGCGCTACGGTGCGAAAGAGGGTATCCTCGATGTACGAGAGGCACGCCTCCACGACGTGCGACGGATCGACGCCGAACGGCGGACGATACGGATTGGCGTAGAAGGCATGAAACGTGCCGGGAACCAGTGGAAAGTAGCCGCGCCGCTGCACCGGTTTCGAGGCGGTCAGCGACAGCGCACCGTAGGATCGCCCGTGAAATCCGCCAAAGAAGGCGATGACGCCCTGGCGACCGGTTGCATAGCGCGCCAGTTTGATCGCCGCCTCAATCGCTTCCGTGCCGGAGTTCGCCAGAAACACCTGCCAGTCATATGCGCGTGGCATGGTAGCGACCAGTTTTTCGCCCAGCGTCACCATCGGCTCGTTGTAGAAATCGGTCGCCGCCATGTGAATGAAGCGAGCCGCCTGCTCCTGGATCGCGCGCACAATCCGCGGATGTGAATGACCTGCAGAAACGACAGCGATCCCGGCGTTGAAGTCCAGGTAACGGTTGCCATCGACATCCCACACTTCACACCCCAGGCCACGCTCCATAACGAACGGATACACCCGACCCATGCACGGCGCAAAGACCTTCTGATCGCGGGCAACCAGGGCCGCAGCGCGCGGACCGGGTATGTCGGCATTGATCGATAGGGACGTGTTCAACGACGAAAGGGCCATATGATTCATCTCCCGCTTGCTCCTGACAGGGGCGCACGACGCCCTTTGCATTATCGTATCATATCCTTGCCTTTCCCATCATCCAGAGCTCAAAAGACGCAAGGGCGGGTCTCAGCCCCGCCCTTGCGTCCGCTTAGCTTGTTCTCTGTTAACCCTTCGCTACGTTCTCAAGGCGCAATTGCGCAAATACGATCCGACCCGTCTGCGTCTGATAGACGCGCGTGACGATCGTATCCACCTCACGCCCGATCAGGCGACGCGCATCCTCAACAACGACCATGGTGCCATCTTCCAGAAACGAAATCCCCTGCTCGCGCTCACGCCCGATATCGCGGATTGTCACGCGCAGATCCTGACCGGGGATGACCGGCGGGCGAACCGCGTCTGCGAGATGGTTCAGACTCAGCACCTTGACCCCCTGGAGTTCTGCGACGCGCCCGAGGTTGTTGTCGTTTGTGATGACCGGACAACGATACTGGCGCGCCAGAATGACCAGCTTCTCGTCCACGTCCATCGCGCCTGGCACTTCGACGTTCAGCACTTCAACGGCGCTATTCATCTGCTTCTGCATCGTATTCAGAATCTCAAGCCCGCGCCGCCCTTTCATTCGCCGCAACTCATCGGCGGAGTCCGCCAGCGATTGCAACTCGTGCAGCACGAAATCGGGCACCAGCAACGTTCCATCGATGAAGCCGGTCTGCGCGACCGCAGCAACGCGCCCGTCAACGATGGCTGAGGTGTCGATCAGGTACCGGCGCGACGGCTGGATCGCATCGCCGAATTGCTGCGACCAGGAGAACGTGCCGCGCCGCGAGGCGAGGAGCAGATCGGCGATGTCCTTCTTGCGGCTGGAGAAGAGGATCGCGCCAAGATACGCCAGTGCGCCGGCGACGATAATCGGACCAAACTGTCCGAACGGCGGCGGCAGTTGCGCCAGCGGAATGGACAGGAGCACTGCAAAAATTAACCCGACCAGCGCACCGAACACCAGCGCCGTCAACTCGGCGATGGAAACACTACGCATATGGCGGATCAGATCGCGGACCGGTTCGACCGTCCAGCGATGGGTGGTCAGCAAACCTAACCCGGCGCCCGCCAGCGTTAACAATTGGGTTGCCAGCACCTCGATTTCGGTTGGAGGTTCGCCCGATAGCGCGATGCCTGTGCGAAACCCTGCATATCCCAGCGCGAACATCCCTATCAGGCGCACTACAAAGTTAAGACTGACTCTCATGAGTGCAGGTGTCACAGTCATGCAACGCGATCTCAATTGCATCAGCAAGCGCCCGCGCCATGACAACGCCAAGACCATCGACGCGCGGCGGATGCGCAGTTTCCGGGCACAACGCACGAGTAAAACCCAGCCCTGACGCTTCTGTGAGACGTCGCTCCAATTGCCCGGCGCTGCGCAACTCCCCCGCTAATCCGACCTCACCAACCATGGCGAGGTCCTGACGCACGCGCATATTGCGAAATGATGACGCAATTGCGACCGCAACCGCCAGATCGACCGCCGGTTCATCGATGCGCAGACCACCAACAATGTTAACATAGACATCCTGATTGAACAATGGCAACCCGACCCGTTTGGTCAGCACTGCAACGAGCATCAATAGTCGGTTCATATCAAAGCCGTTGGCGGTGCGACGCGGTTGGGCGCTGGCGCTGCTGGCGGTCAACGCCTGCACCTCCACCAGGATCGGACGCGTTCCCTCCATCGTCACTGCCACCGCCGATCCGGGCGCATTAGCGGTGCGCTCCGAAAGAAACGCCTGTGATGGATTGGGCACCTCGCGCAGCCCCTGGGCCGTCATCTCAAAGACGCCAACCTCATCGGTCGAGCCAAAGCGATTCTTGACGCCGCGCAACAGGCGATATTGGTGGAAGCGGTCCCCCTCCAGGTAGAGCACCACATCAACGATATGTTCCAGCACGCGCGGTCCGGCGATGGCGCCTTCTTTCGTGACATGACCGACCAGGAACATCGGAATGGCATGCTCCTTGGCGAGACGCAACAGACGCAACGCCCCTTCACGCACCTGGCTAACGCTCCCCGCAGCGGAACTTAATTCTTCCAGATAGACGGTCTGGATCGAGTCGACGACGACCAGTTGCGGTTTGATCGCCACGATCTGATCGAGGATGGCGTTCAAATTGGTTTCGGAATAGACCAGCAGGCGCTCCGGTTCCAGCCCCATGCGGGCAGCGCGCAACTTAATCTGCTGAACGGACTCTTCCGCTGAAACGTACAACGCCAGACCAATGTGCTCTGCAAAATGCGCGGCGGCCTGCAGAAGCAGACTGCTCTTGCCAATCCCCGGTTCGCCGCCGATCAGCACCACGCTGCCAGGCACCAGACCCCCGCCGAGCACTCCGACAAACTCGCTGCCCAGCACTGGCAGGCGCGTAAAACCGCCAATGGCGACTTCACGCAAGCCGAGCGGACGGCTCTGCGCATTGGGAACAGCGCTGCGGCTGCGGGAGGCGGCGTCGCGCCGTTCAGCCTGCTCCACCAGGCTATCCCACGTGCCGCAATCCGGGCACCGCCCCATCCAGCGCGACTGCTGCGATCCGCACTGCTGGCAGACGAATACGGTGCGTATTTTCGTCACTTGGTATGCTCCCCTCAGGTGAACGCCCATTGGTGGCGGTCACATTGCCGATCCTGCCTGCGGCGCTGACACTGCCAGAATCGCCAGCGGCATTCCGGCGCCATGCCTTTCCCGTGTGACCGTCGCCTGAGACGCCTCTTGACGCTCATCTGTTCCAAATTATACCACGAGGTTTTGGCGCTCCGGGCAATAAAGGAACTGAGCCGAAGCAGGCCTGAGCGATCGGCCTTGTGCCTCGCGCCTCGTGCCCCGCGTCTCGACAGCAAAAACGCCGAGCCGAAGCAGGTCTGAGCGACTGCTTCGGCTCTGGGCTGAACGATCTGCTGACTTGGTCCGGATTACCCAGAGACTTCGACCGTCTCTGTCTCCGCAGTCGGCGTCTCCTCTGCTTCGCGCGCTGGACGCAGGCGGAGGTACTGTTCGCCATTGTCCAGCGTCGCCACATCGACCAGCACGGTATCGCCGGAGCGGAAGCGACCCTCCAGCACGCCCTCCGAGAGCGGATCTTCGATCAGGTTCGTAATGATACGGCGCAACGGACGCGCACCATACGCCGGATCGTAGCCGCGCTTCGCCAGCAGATCGCAGGCTTCGTCGGTGATCTCGAGCGTCAGGTTATGCTCCTTGAGCTGCTCCTGCACTCGCTTGAGCATCAACCGCGTGATCTGCCGGATCTCATCGTTGGTCAGCGCGTGGAAGATGATCGTCGCATCGATGCGGTTGAGGAACTCGGGGCGGAACAACTGCTTGAGCGCGTCGTCCACCTTCTTGCGAATATCCTCGTTGTCCAGCTCGCTGCCAGCGCTGTATCCGGAGAACCCGATGCGCGACGCGCGCCGGATGTGCTCAGTCCCGACGTTCGAGGTCATGATAATGATTGTATTGCGGAAGTCGACCCGTCGTCCCTTGCCGTCCGTCAGATACCCGTCCTCCAGCACCTGGAGCAGCAGGTTGAACGCATCAGGGTGCGCCTTCTCGATCTCATCGAAGAGCACCACCGAGTACGGCTTACGCCGCACTGCGTCGGTCAACTGCCCGCCTTCGCCATATCCCACGTAGCCCGGCGGCGAACCGACCAGGCGTGACGTGGTATGGCGCTCCTGGAACTCAGACATGTCGATCTTGATCAGGTGCTCCTCAGAGCCGAACATAAACTCGGCGAGCGCCTTTGCCAGCTCAGTCTTGCCGACGCCCGTCGGACCGCAGAAGATGAATGAGCCGATTGGCCGCTTGGGATCCTTCAGGCCCGCACGCGCGCGGCGCACCGCCTTGGAGATCGTCACAATCGCCTCGTGTTGCCCGACGACGCGGCTGTGCAGATACTCCTCCATCTGGAGCAGACGGGTCGTTTCGTCCCCCTTCAGACGCTTGACCGGAATACCGGTCCACATCCCGACGACTTCGGCGATATCATCTTCGGTGACGTAGGGGCGATCCATAAGATGAGCATCGGCGCCAATGCCGAGTTCGGCTTCGATCTTCTGGATGCGCGCCAGCATGCGCTCTTCGCGCTCACGGAGATCGGCGGCGAGTTCGTACTGATGATCCTCGAGCGCCGCTTCGCGCTCCTTCCGAATCGCCTCCAGACCACGCAACGCATCGCGCAGCGATGGCGGGGTCGCCGAGCGCGTCATGCGAACGCGCGCCGCCGCTTCATCGATCAGGTCAATCGCCTTATCCGGCAGGAAGCGGTCGGGCACGTAGCGCGCCGAGAGATGCGCTGCCGCCTTGATCGCCTCATCAGAGATCTGCAACTGATGGAAATCCTCGTAGCGGCTCTTGATGCCGCGCAGGATTTCGATTGTTTCCTCTTCAGTCGGCTGTTCGACCATCACCGGCTGGAAGCGCCGCTCGAGCGCTGCGTCGCGTTCGATGTACTTGCGATACTCATCGAGCGTCGTGGCGCCGATGGTCTGCAACTCGCCGCGCGACAGCGCTGGCTTCAGGATGTTGGCGGCATCGAGCGTCCCTTCAGCGCCGCCTGCGCCGATGATCGTGTGGAACTCGTCGATGAACAGAATGCAACGGGTTTCCTTGATCTCATCGACGACGCGCTTCAGACGCTCCTCGAACTGACCGCGGTACTTGGTGCCCGCAACGAGCGCGCCCATGTCGAGCGTCACCACCCGCTTGCCCTTGATGCTATCCGGCACCTCGCCAGCGACGATCCGCTGCGCCAGCCCTTCGACTATCGCTGTCTTGCCGACGCCCGGCTCGCCGATCAGCGCCGGGTTGTTCTTTGTGCGGCGGCTGAGAATCTGGATCACACGCTCGATCTCATGCTGACGGCCAATGACCGGGTCGAGGCGCCCGGCTTCCGCCAT
>JANWXL010000516.1 GCA_025055265.1 Roseiflexus sp. | reverse complement strand
AACCGCCAATTGTTCCCAGCCCATGCACCCATTTCTCGGGGAGAAGCTCCGCGCCAAAACGACGATACTGCTCACTCAACACGATGAAATCCGGCGTCTCTGTGTCGAGGATCAACCCATCGAAATCGAAAATCAAAGCCTGCAGCATGACGCCCTTCTTCTCATCACCCCCGTATAACCCCTAACCCCTAACCCCTAACAGCGCTAGCAATTCCCGCCGATCCGGCATCGAAGGCTGTGCGCCGGGTTTCGTCACAGACAGAGCGCCAGCCGCCAGTCCCCATCGGATCGCCTCCTCAAAGGGACGCCCTTCACTCAACGCCACTGCCAGGCCGCCGTTGAAGGCGTCGCCTGCAGCAACAGTATCGACCGGCGCGACGGTAAAGGCGGGCCACAGGCGTGCGCCGTTTGCATCAGCCACAAGTGCGCCGCGTGCGCCGAGTTTGATGATGACCGTTCGCGCGCCACGCGCCAGCAATGCGCGCGCCGCTGCCGCTGCGCTCTGCTCATCGTGGACAGGTATGCCAGTCAGGGCTGCCGCTTCGCTTTCATTCGGCGTCAGCATATCCGCCAGCGCATACAGCTCGTCAGGCAACGGCAGCGCTGGCGCCGGGTCGAGAATGACCGTCACGCCCCGTGCGCGCGCAGCGCGCGCTGCTGCCATAACCGTCGCGAGCGGCGTTTCGAGTTGCAGCAACAGCACGCGGGCGCCATCGAGCGCCTGTTCCAACCGTGGAATGTCTTCGCTGCTGACTGCGCCATTGGCGCCTGGAACGATCACGATGGTATTCTCTGCCGCGTCATCGACGGCAATCAGCGCCACACCCGACGGACCTGGAGTAGTCAGCACATCATCATCCAGCACGCCAGCAGAGCGCAGACTGATGCGCAACTGTTCGCCGAACAGATCATCGCCGACGCGCCCGACCATACGGGTGGGCGCGCCGAGCCGCGCGCAGGCGACCGCCTGGTTGGCGCCTTTGCCCCCCGGCGCAGTGAAGAACGTATGACCGGTGAGCGTCTCGCCGGGCGCTGGCAGACGCGGCGTGCGCACCACCAGGTCCATATTAATGCTGCCAAAAACAACGATGGTCATGGCTGAGAGGGGGGCGTCTCCATGTATCTGGCAGGAATTCAAGAGCGTATTATACGCGCTTCCGGCGCAAACGATGCAGATCGTGGCAACGGAACGTATTCTCGCACATGCGTGCAGGTGTGGTACAATGGTGCAGCGCAGGTTTGTCTGATTGCCGCGTCCTGCCTGGCAATCGGATGCGCCAGGGAGAAACCGCTATGACACAGACGACTGTCCCCACAGTAGCGCCGATCGCGCCGACTGCTGACGATCCCTTTCGCTATGGATGGCGCTACGTGCCACGCCCGACCCCCGACGATCCCCGTCACCTTGAACAGGTCCCGCTCACTCTCGAAGACGTCCTGCACCCGGAAGTGGGAGATTTCATCGTGCACAGCGACCGCCACGAGACTGACCGCATCTACCTGACCGAGGTGCTGCGCGCACGTCTGGAGTCATCAGGCGCAGCAATTGTACTGACCGATGTACGCATCGCGTGGGACGTTCCCGACCTGCGCCCGCACGGACCGGACGTGATGGTCATTCCTGGCATCCGCGAACGCCAGAACTGGAGCACGTTCGAGGTGGCGGTCGAGGGGGCGCGTCCGGCGCTGATCATCGAAATCACCTCGCCAGAGACGCGCGAGAATGACCTGGAGCGCAAGGTGGATCACTACGCGCGGGCAGGGGTGGCGCAGTACGTGATTGTAGACGATCTGGGTCGCGGCAGGGAGCGCCGCTTGCGTCTGCTCGACTATCGGCTGGAGGCAGGAGTGTATCGGTTGCACCCGCCGGACGCAGCAGGATTGGTGCGCCTGGTGATCGCTAACCTGTGGCTGGGCGTCGAAGGCGATCACGTCGTCTGCTACGACGAGCGCCACGTGCCATTTGGCGACTATACGGCGGTGTTACGTCAGGCGGCGGAGGCAGAAGAACGGGCGCAGCGCGAAGCGGAACGGGCGCAGCGCGAAGCCGCTGCGCGCGAAGCCGAAGCGCAAGCGCGGGCTGCAGCCGAGGAACGGGCGCAGCGCGAAGCGGAAGCTCGTGCAGAAGTTGAAGCGCGGTTGCGCGAACTCGAAGCGGAATTGCGCAAGTTGCGCGGTGAAGACAGCGCAATCGGCTCTTCTTGAGACCGGAAGAAGTCAGGACCGAATCCCATCCGAGATTGGAGAGCCGCCCCCCGCCAGCCGCCATCGCCACAACCGTTGCACGCCGCTTCCAGCGGGCGCCAGTCCAAAAGGCGGAACGGTTTACAGGTCTCGTCGCCCAAACGAACGCATCGCCAGCAGCAGCGCGATGGCGGCGTAGGCTGCGGCGTAGACGACCATAGCTTCGCTGGGGACCGAGGAGGTTGAGAATGGACCGGGGAGACTGTTGGCGAGCGGCGGTTGCATCAGATAGGCGACGCGCCGCCAGAGCGCCTCAACCGGCAGGATCAGACTCGTAAGAATGCCGATCCGCACTGCGTCGCTCGATTGCAGCAACGCGCCGATCTGCTCGACCCACGAGCCGATGAATGCCAGCCCGTATAGCATGAACAGCGCCACGCCATTCGTCAGCGTTGAGAGACGGGTTCCGCCGAGCAGCGAGAGGGAGAGGAGGATCAGGGCTTCAAGCGCCAGCAATGACAGCCCAACCGCAACATTGGGGGGCCAGTAGCCGACAATCAGCCACATCGCGGCGACCACGCCGAGACTCAACAGCCCCAGATAGACGGTCAGCATCAGAGCGAATCCGAGCCACTTGCCGAGCAGCGCCTGCCAGCGGCGGATCGGGCGCGCCACCAGCGCCTGGATGGTATGCGTTGCGATTTCACCGGCGACCGTATCGACCGAGGCGAAAATCGCCAGCATCACCGTCAGGAAATGGACGACATACAGTCCGGCGATTAGCAGAAAACTGTATGCCTGACGCCGGATCGCCAGAGAAGTGTTCTGCTCCATTTCGCGAGCAATCAGCCAGACCCCGATGCTGAACAGCGCGATGAACAGCGCGCCGATGACCATTGCCGCCAGCGCCATGCGCCGTCGCCGCGCTTCGTGGAAGGTCAACCAGGTGATGGTGACGATTGCATTCATCTCACTGATCCGGCGTGATGACCTGTCGCTCTCTCCGCGTCAACGCTCGGCGTTCAGGATCGAACGTTCTCCGCCCTCGCGGTAATACACCTGCGCCGCCTCGGTGCGGTTCGTCACGCCGAGTTTCTGGAAGATGTTCTGCAGGTGGTACTTCACCGTGCTTTCCTGCACCACCAGACGCTCGGCGATCTGCGCGTTCGGCATCCCTTCCGCCAGCAACCGCAGTACATCGCGTTCGCGCTGCGTCAGCCGCGACAGGAGACTCTGCCCCTGCGCCTGGGCTACATCAGCCGCCTGCCGCACCACGCGCGGGAACACGATCTGCCCGTGCGCCACATTGCGAATCGTTGCAATCGTCTGCCGCGGCGGGTCAGTCTTCAGAGCAAACCCATCCGCCTGCATCTCCCATGCCGACTGCAATGCCCCGCCGTCGCCGAACGCCGTCAGAATCACCACCTTGACCGGCATGCCGCGCCGTCGAATCTCGCGCAGGCACGACATCCCATCGCGGGTCGGCATTGCCAAATCCATCACCACCACATCGGGTCGTTCACGTTCAATGATTGCCAGCAACGACTCGCCGTCCGTCGCCGTCGCCACGACGGTCATATCGTTTTCCCGTTCCAGCAGACCGCGCAATCCCTCAAGCACCAGTTCGTGATCATCGGCGAGGACGACTCGAATGGTACGATTGAGATCGGTCATACCGCCTCCTTCGCCGGCACTCTCACAATAACGCGCGTCCCGTGCCCTGGCCGACTCAACACCTGGAGTTGCCCGCCAACCAGGTGAACACGCTCACGCATGCCGCGCAGCCCGATATGTTCCTGCCGCTCTGTCGCTCCCGGTCCTTCCAGCGGCGGCGGCTCAAACCCGCGCCCCTCATCGATGACGATAAGTTCGATCCACCCCTCCTGCGCCCGCACCCGCACTTCGTGGCGGTCCACCCCGGCGTGCCGGTAACTGTTCGAGAGCGCCTCCTGCAGCACACGGTAGAGGGCGATCTTCACCGGCAGTTCCACCGGCGGCAGTTCACCTTCGATATCCAGCAGCACCTGGTTGCCGGTCAGCGCCTCGTGCTGCATTGCGAGTCCTTGCAGCACGGAAGGCAACGGTCGCATCTCGAATTCAGCCAGCCGAAAGCCGCTCAGCGTGGCGCGAATCTCCTGGAGCGCACTCTCCATCAGCCCGTTCATGCGCTCGATGAGCGGTTCGATTTCCCGGCGCAGGGGTGTGTCGCCATGCTCGTCCAGGCGCGCCTGAACGAGCGCCAGATGCGACGAAACGGCGAACAGTTTCTGCACCGGACCGTCGTGAATGTCGAGGATGATGCGCTGGAGTTCTTCCTCCGTCACCGCAAGCATGCGTCGCCCGGCTTGCAGTTGCGGACCCCATGTATGCTTGTGGCGATCCTCGACCAGCAGTGCCGCCAGTTCCACCAGCGCCTGCGCCATGCTCAGCTCAGAAGGTTCAGGCAGCGGTGTTTCCGGCGCAAACGCCATGCACAGGCGCCCGACCTCGATAGCGCCTTCACTGATAGGTATCTCCAGCGTCTGTGTCGCGCCAGCCGGATCGCTGACATTCTCGCAACGCGCAACGATCTGCGCTGGAAGCCGCGGATCGATGCGCAGGAGCAGTTCCGCCCGGGAAGCCCCCAGACGGCGACTCAGTTCGCCCAGCAGGCGCTGATAAGCGTCCGCCAGCGCAAGCGTCGTGTCCATAGCACTCTTCTTACGCCTTTCTGATCAGGCGTTTCGGATTGGGTGCGTCGCCGGAAAGCGACGATCTGCGTACAGATGTGTTGCTGCACTGTTCCTCTCAGTATAGCACGCTCCGCGAAAGTTTGGACAACGGGCGTCTGAATGGCTTGACGAAGTTTGCACAAAGGAGTACTATATGAGTATTATACGCCCGACAAATACCCATCGGCAGCGACGCCCCGCGCCCTCATCGCCGGGGCATTGTTTGTATTAATTGTACAAAACCAGTCGGTTCTCAGTTCTCGGTTCTCAGTTCTCGGTTCTCAGTTCTTGGTTCTCAGTTCTCGGTTCTATGTTCACCTCCTACGACATCGATAGCGCCTATGACGAGATGTTCACTGCCGACAGACAGCCGCGCCCGCAGTATCTGCCGTTGTACGAGCGGTTGACCAGCCTGTCGGCTGAGGAGTTGCACCGGCGTCAGCGGGCCGCTGATGCGGCGTTTCTGAATCAGGGCATTACGTTCGCGGTCTACGGTCATGGGGACGGCACGGAAAAAATCTTTCCATACGATCTGATCCCCCGCATTATCACCGCAGCCGAATGGTCAGTGATCGAGCGCGGCCTGACGCAGCGTATCACAGCGCTCAACATGTTCCTGCGCGATGTGTACCACGAAGGGCGCATCCTTGCCGATGGCGTCGTCCCGCGCGAACTGGTCTACAGTTGTCGCCACTACCGTCGCGAGATGCGCGGCGTCCACGTGCCGCGCGATGTCTACATCGCCATCGTCGGGACCGATCTCGTGCGCGACACCGACGGGCGATTCCTGGTGCTGGAAGACAATCTGCGCGTGCCGAGCGGCGTATCGTACATGCTTGTGAATCGCCAGGTGATGAAACGCACCTTCCCGACGCTGTTCGACCGCTACAACGTGCGCCCGACCGATCACTATGGTCAGGAATTGCTGGAAACGCTGCGTGCGCTCGACCCGTTGCAGCGACCGGACCCGACGATCGTGCTGCTGACGCCAGGCGTTTACAATTCGGCGTATTTCGAGCATACCTTCCTGGCGCGTCAGATGGGCGTGCAACTGGTCGAAGGGCGCGACCTGCTCGTTCACGATAACCATGTCTACATGCGAACAACCGCAGGTCTACAGCGCGTCGATGTGATCTATCGGCGGATCGATGACGATTTTCTCGATCCGCTGGCGTTTCGACCGGACTCGGCGCTCGGGGTGGCGGGTCTGTTCAACGCCTATCGGGCGGGGAATGTTGGGCTTGCCAATGCCATTGGCACCGGCGTCGCCGATGATAAGGCGATCTATGCGTTCGTGCCGCGCATCATTCGCTATTATCTCGGCGAAGATCCGATCCTGCCCAATGTCGAAACCTATCTGGCGTTCAATGAAACGGACCGGCGGTATATCCTCGACAACCTGGACAAACTGGTCGTCAAGGCGGTTGGCGAGTCCGGCGGGTACGGCATGCTGATCGGTCCCCACAGCACGAGCGAGCAGCGTGAGGAGTTTCGGCGTCGGATACTCGCCGATCCGCGCAACTATATTGCGCAACCGACGGTGATGCTCTCCCGCGCAGCATGTTTTGTCGACGGACGGGTGGAGCCGCGCCATGTCGATCTGCGTCCGTACATCCTGTACGGCGACAAGATCGTCATCGTGCCTGGCGGCCTGACGCGCGTGGCGCTGCGGCGCGGCTCGCTGGTAGTCAATTCGTCGCAGGGCGGCGGAAGCAAAGATACCTGGGTGCTCAATGACTAGAACGCCAATGCTCAGCCGCGTCGCCGACAGTCTTTTCTGGATGGCGCGGTATCTGGAGCGCGCCGAACATACGGCGCGCCTGCTTGATGTTCATCTGCATAGCGCGCTGGACCTGACGCCGGCCGCCGCCAGTCGGCGCTGGCGGCGCCTTCTCGCGGCGCTGCACAGTTCGCTGGCGGCCGACGATGTTTTGCCCTATGCTATCACTCAGGCCTACACCTTCGATGTAACCAATAGCGACTCCATCGTCGCCTGCGTCACGGCGGCGCGCGAAAATGCGCGGCAGGTGCGTGAGCGCATCAGTTCCGAGATGTGGGAGCAGGTCAACCGGCTCTACCTGCACCTGCGATCCACCTCGATGGAAGAGATGTGGTCGGGTGAGCCGCACCTCTTCTTCCGCGCCGTCAAGGAGGGCGTGCACCTGTTTCAGGGCATCACCGACGCAACCCTGAGCCACGATGAGGGATGGTGGTTCATTCAGATCGGGCGCTACCTGGAGCGCGCAATGGCGACAGCTGCGCTGCTCGACGTGCATTTCTGCGCGCTCGACTCGCAGGAGGCCGCGTCGCTCGATTACTTTGAGTGGGTGAGTCTGCTGAAAAGTTGTACAGCGTTCGAGGCGTACTGTAAAGTGTACACTGCCAGCGTGCATCCGGAAGATGTAGCGGAGTTCCTGCTGCTGAACGCCGAATTCCCGCGATCCATTCGCTTTGCTGCCGATATGATCCAGGAGGCGGCGCAGGCGATCAGCCGATCCAGCGTCCCGCGCGCCACAGCGCGCGTCGAGCGCCTCGCAGGTCGCCTGCGCGCTGCACTCGATTACGGGCAGGTGGATGAGATCATGATGGACATGCACACCTACCTGATGACGATTCGCCGCATGTGCACCCAGGTGCATGATGCGCTCTATCAGGCGTGCATCAGTTACTCTGCGGATGAGGCGCTCAGATGAGATGAGAGGTGAGAGGCAAGAGGCGAGAGGGTGCGAAGGTTGCAGGTGGGAGGTGCGAAGGCGCCTGTTGAACGTTGAACATTGTACGTTGAATGTTGAATGCAGGGAAGGGCAGAGAAGCAAGCGGCGCGCCTGCGGCGTTCGCTTCCATGCATTTATTCGCTTCCGTATTCGTTGACAGCAGAGCGACAAGCGGCGGGCGGCAGGCGCATTCGCTTATTCGCTTCCGTATTCGTTGACCGCAGAGGGGCAAGAGGCACGAGGGACGAGGCAAGAGGCGCGCATTCGTTTATTCGCTTCCATATTCGTTGACAGCATTCGTTGACAGCGGAGCGGCAAGTGGCGCGTTGCATGGTGCGTATTATGAATCACACGAAGGCGCTGAGGTTAGCGGAAGGCGGGAGAGACTCATAACCCCTGACCCATAACCCCTGACCCATGATATACCACATCCGACATTTGACTCGTTTCCGTTACAGCTCGCCGGTGAGCGAAAGCGTGATGGAGGTGCGCATGCAGCCGCGCAGCGACGGGCACCAGCGTCTCCACAGCTTTCAAATGACGACGATACCGCGAACGACCATTTTCAGTTACCGCGATGTTCTGGGAAACACAGTGCATCACTTCGACGTGCCCGGGCGCCATAAGCTGCTCACCGTGATTTCCGAGGCGCTGGTTGAGGTCGTTGAACCGCCGCCGATCACCCCGCTCGATGGCGACGCCTGGCGCACGCTCGATGATCTGGCTGCCAGCGGCGAACAGTGGGATATGCTTCAACCCAGCCGCTTCGCGCACCCGAGCGATCTGCTGCTCGCCTTCGCCGAAGAGATCGGGTTACAGCGCGGCAGTGATCCCTTGACAACCCTCTGCTGGCTCAACACGCGCATCTACGAAGCCTTCGAGTACGCTCCTGACAGCACTCACGTTCATTCACCGGTGGATGACGCGCTGCGCGCCCGTCGCGGCGTCTGCCAGGATTTCGCCCATATCATGATCGCGCTGACGCGCATGCTTGGCATCCCCTGCCGTTACGTCAGCGGCTACCTCTTCCATCGCGTGGAAGATCACGATCGTTCGGAGGCGGACGCAACCCATGCGTGGGTGGAAGCCTTGCTGCCAGGAATGGGATGGGTTGGCTTCGATCCAACGAACAACCTGATCGTTGGTTCGCGCCACATTCGCGTCGCCGTCGGGCGCGACTACGCCGACGTCCCGCCGTCGCGCGGCGTCTACAAAGGTCAGGCGACGAGCGAACTCGATGTTGCCGTGCGTGTTGCGCTGGTTGAGACCCCTGCCGAGGCGATTGATGAGACGCAGCCGCCCGAATGGCGGGCAGTAGAACGGGCGTTTATCGAGGAGGCGCAGGCGCAGCAGGCGCAGATGCAGCAGTGAAGTCCTGATCCATTACGGCGATGTCTCATCTTCAATCGAGTAGATCGTCGCCAGGATTGCCTCCTCAAGCGCCGCGAGATTGTCGCGGTCCTGATCGTCGAGCGCCACTTCGCGCTGCGCCGCCTCGAAGTACCAGCGCACCATCGACTGAATATGGTGCTGGGTGACGCCGTGGCGCAGGAGTAATCGCACGCTCCACTCAATTTCGCGTTGCAGCACCGATGGCGCCTGAAGCGCAAGCGCAACGAACAGCAACCGGTGGAGGCGTTGCGGGGTGCGACTGAACGTCATCTGCTGATACTGACTGCCGTGCCGCGACTCGATGTCTGCAAGAAGCCCTGAAAAAGTCGATTTGAGGCGATTGGTGACTGCGTTGCAGATGGCTTCACGACGTTGATCGAGCGCCTGCGCGACCTCTGGCCCGCGACTGGACAGCCACGTCGTCAATGAGCGCATAATCGCACTTTCTAGCGCCGATTTTGTGGAGAACTATACCGTGGAGCCGTTGCATTGCAACGGCTCCACAGGCGCACTGCAACGTCTCTCGATTGCCGCAACGTCTCCACTCTGCTGCTGGCGCAACTTGAGCCGCTTCCCGAACAATCCATCGTCCGACCCGCCATCTCCGTCAATGGCGAAAGAAGTGCGCCTGTCGCGCCCAGCGTTCCGGGTCGATCTCCTCGCCGAGATCGTCAGCCCGGATGACCGCCTCGCGCAGATCGTTGCCCAAAAAGATGCCGGGGATGCGCCCGCGAAGCTCGGGATGGCGGTCGAACACCTGACCGCTGTACGCGAACACCAGTCGATGGCGGCGGCGATTCTCGACGATCCGCGCAATTTCCAGCAAACCGGGAATGTGCTCCGCCATCGAGACCGACATACAGACCAGCGCTGGCGCCATGCGCACCAGGAAACCGTCCAACCCTTCCGCCGACACCGTTTGCCCCAGGTAGAGGAGTTCCCAGCCGCGCTGTTCCATCAGCAGCGAGAACATAATCAACCCGATCTCGTGCTGTTCTTCCGGCGCGCACCCGGCAATCAGGCGCGGACCGGTGGCGAACGGCGCGTGGATCTGCAACAACCCGAGGAGCCGCTGACGCACGAAGTTGGTCACCACGCGCTCTTCCGCAACACAGACGTCGCCCTGCGCCCAGCGTTCGCCAATATCGATCAACATCGGCTGAAAGAGATCGAGCACCAGCGTTTCGATCGGGAAGAGCGCAACCGCAGTATTGACCAGCAGATGCGCCTGGCGCAGGTTGGCGCTGAGCAATGCCTCGGTCAGTTGGGTGCGGAGGTCAGGCCAGCCCGCTTCGGCGAGCGTCGGCGGAGGAGGGTGCGGGGCGCGGGGCGCGACATCGCTTGCATCGCTGATATCGCGCAGGAGCGCCACCGCCTGACTGATCGCCAGACCTTCCTCGGTGCACTGCTTGAGCCACTTGATGATCTCGATGTCGCGCTGCGAGTAGAGCCGATGACCGTGATCGGAGCGAGTCGGGCGCGGAACGCCGTAGCGCTGCTCCCATGCGCGTAGCGTCGAAACATTGACCTGGGTCTGCTGAACGACTGCCTTGATGTTGTAGCGTGGGACGTCGGACAGCGCCAGCAGGCGATGGACCTGCTCCAACATGGGGGTTCTCCATCTCTAGAAC
>JANWXL010000198.1 GCA_025055265.1 Roseiflexus sp. | reverse complement strand
TAGTCCGTAAACGAAGTTTTCTGACTTTTTGCGACCTTGAGCGCGGCGAAAGTCATACGGCATCAGGACGAGGCGGATGCTTCGCCGCACCCAAACGGTAAATCACCGGAAAACTTACTGTACAGACTAATAAGTCGCGGGCTCCGGTTGCGAAGCTCGCCTGCGCGGGCTAGACCGGGCGATACCGGATTATTTCTCAAACGCCATAAGCGGCTTCAACCGTCGGGCGCAGCGCGAATGCCGGATTATTTCGTGAATGTTCATCAGCCCGCCGCGTCCTCCGGTTTCCGATCCGCCGCAGCCCTGTTATGGCAGGCGCGTGCGACCGCCGACGACGCGGCGCACGTTGACCGCCATCGAACGTGCAGCATCAATGTAGACCTGGTAGACATCGGTGCGGCGCAATCCGAGCGGCGCTGCAGTAACCAGCAGCAACAACGCCGGGATGTACCACACCCAACCGAAGGCGCTGCCCAGGAAGAAAAAGATCAGCGCTGCGCCGATCATGGTGTTCATTAGAGCGGCGCCGCTGTTGACCCCGCTCAAGAGATCGCGCAGGTTTGCCAGCACAAGCAGGATGCCTGCGGCAACGGCGAAATATGCCTGCACCCCCGCACTCAACAACCCGCCAATAATGGAAACAATAATGACTGCTGCAATGCCGATGCCAATGTACAGGTAGAGCGGCGGAATGCCGAAACCGCCTGAGTTATTTCGATAGCCGTTCCCGTTCATCTCGCTCCTCGTTTTCTATCGTGCGATGCACCTGTCTCATCGCTTCCCTGCGGATAGTACGCACGCTTTATACCCTTTGTTGCGGTCTGTGAAGAACCAAGAACCGAGAACCAAGAACTGGAAATGAGGGGTCAGGGGTTGGAGATTGCTGCGCTGATCGCTCCCGAATGGCGCAGCAGCCAGCCGTTATCGGCAGTGCGCGCGCCGAGGATCGCCCAGGCGACGCCGCTCCCTGGCGCTGCCCATGCCAGACACCCCGATGCGCCGGTGTGTCCGAACGAATCGGGTCCAGCGCCAGCAGGGATCCAGTGCGGTTCCTTCGTGCCGCGCACCTCCGGTCCAAGCCCCCACGGGCAAGGACACCAGCGCAACGGCTCGATGAACCCGCCCGGCAGGTCATCCGTCTGACTGGCACCCGCTGCAGCACGCAGCGGCGGGCTCAGGAAACCCGGCGGATGCCCGCAAAATGCGCGCACTAGCGCCAGCGCGCCTGTTGCCGTCGTCACCAGCCCGGCCCATGGCAGCGCCAGCGATCGCCAGAATGACGAGTTGAACGGTTCAAGCGGCGTTGCGCGGTGACGACCGCGCACATCGGCGATGCGCGCTGGCGCGCGCGGCGGCTCCACTCCCAGGTACCCCTCGATGCCAAGCGGCGTCAGCACCAGGTCGCGCAATACATCGCTGAAGCGCGCGCCAGCGCACGTTTCCACAACCAGCGCCAGCAAACCATACCCGATATTGCTGTAGAGCACCTCGCTCCCCGGCGGATGGTGCAGATTCGCCCGCAAACACGCTTGCGCCAGCGTCTCCCACGTCAACCCCGGTTCATATGGCGCCTCACTGGCGTTCAGGTCGATGGCGAAACCTGCTGTATGACAGAGCAACCGGCGGATAGTCACGCCGGGATGCGGTTCAGCCCGCTTCAGAAACCGATCAACCGGATCGTCCAGGTCGATCAGCCCGCGATCAACCAGGCGCAGCACTACCAGGGATGTCGCCAGTTTCGTGATCGAAGCGACCGGGAAAAGATCGTCGGGAACGAGCGCGCGTCCGTCGGCGTCCGTCCCAACCGCGAAGACGTCTGGTTTCCGGTTGCCCATCGCCACAGCGACAACCATACCAGGGATGCGGCCGGACGCAACCAGCGTTTCGGCGGCGACGCGCGCAGTGGTGACACGAGAATGGTCCGGCATATGCTGCGGGTTCAACCCTCTGCTGCTGCGGATGATACAAGCGAGTCGAGCACTGCCAGTGCACGGTCAAGATCGGCTTCGCGCAGCAGCAGATGGTCGCGGCTGAAACCGGAGATCGCCAGGATCGGCACGGACTCCGCCGCCAGTGCGTTGCTGATGAAAGCGAGGAAGCCAGTCAGGTCGGGCGGCAGATCGATCTCGAAACTGACGACGCGATAAGGACGTTCGACGCGAGCGCGCGGGAATGCCGGGCTGATGTTGCGCCAGTCGTTTTCAGGAAGAATGAAGGTGATGGTATCAGGAGCGACGAACAACTGCCACAGCCGGGCGCGCAATCCGCCGAGCAGGCGGATCACCACAGCCGCCTCGCGCGGGTCGATCCCTGCCAGAACGTACCGCTCCGGCAACACCGTCCAGCGCAAACGTCGCAGGATGTCGGGCAGGCGCGGATCGTGCAATGGGGTCATAAGATCCTCCTCCTCCCTACAGACTGCCTTCATCTTTGATGTCGCTGCGCCAGTTGCATTGGACGCCACTGAAACGCTTGATGGGGCGGACAAAGCGGGTCAATTGCGGACTCCGCTCTTCCGCTCGTCCGCCAGGCAAGAAACTCGATCAACACACGCTGGAACGCTTCCGGCTGATCATCCATCGGATGGTGAAGCGCTCCGCGTATCAGGATAAATTGCGCCCCGGGGATAGCGGACGCCACTCGCCGCGACAGCGCTGCTGGCACGACGGCGTCGAGAGCGCCGCTGATCACCAGCGTCGGGACGTGCACCTGATCCAGTCGATCATCGAGCGAATTGGCGAACAACCCGTTGAGCAGACGATGCAATCCTTCGGGATCGTGGTGTGCCGCACATGCAGCGCGGCGCAGACCCGGCAGGATGCGTTCTATGCTGGCAATCAGTCGCCAGTGATGCGACAGTGCATTAATTCCACGATAGAATAGCAGCGATGTACGCAGCGCCGCCCATCCATACCTGTGGTGCAGGTAGAACCGCGTATATGGCGGCATTGCCGCAGCCAGCGCCGCAGGCGCCACCAGCGCCAGACGTTCCACCAGGTGCGGATGGGTCAGCGTCAACTCCAGTGCCACATTGCCGCCCATCGAGTGCCCAACCAGCGCGATCTGGTCAATTCCCTGAGCGTTGCAGAACGCAGCCACCCGCGCGGCGACATCCTGCATGCGCCCGGCGCCATCGCGTGGCGAGCCGCCGTGCCCCGGCAGATCGAGCGCAAAAACACGTGCACGCGACGATAACACTGCGAGCGTAGCGCGCCAGATCTCTTTTGTATCCCCCCATCCGTGCAACAGCACAACGGCGCGCTCGCCAGCGCCAGCAACGCTGTAGCACAGACGGCTCGCATCACAGAATGCTTCGATCGGTGAAATGGATGGCGTGTCGATCATTGGGATTGGCGGTGTCGTTCTTGAGATCATGATACCACACCTCTGGGAGAGGGGGTATGATGATCGGGAACCAAGAACTGAGAACCGGGAGCCAGGAACCGAGAACCAGGCGCTGGAGATGAGGGGTTAGGGGCGCTTGCCAGTTTCAACGTTTCTGCGCTCTCATCTCTCGAATCCAAACCTTCGAGCCTTCGTGCCTTTGTGTGGGTAATTAAAGCATGCGCGTCCTGCGTTCCAATATTCCGCTGCCAACGAACGACGCGGGGAAAAGCGTATGCTTCTCAACCCGCGTCTCGCGCCCCCCGCGCCACGGCTATGGTTAGGGGTTAGGGGTTAGGGGTTAGGGGTTAGGGGTTAGGGGTTAGGGGTTAGCCTTCCTATCTTTCACTCACCACCGCACTCCTCTTGCCCCCTGCCTCGCGCCTCGCGCCTCTTGCCTCACGCCTCGCGCCTTTTATTCCTCACACAAAGGCGCAAAGGCACAGAGATGATCAGAACTGCTCCTTGCTCGTCACCCGTCACTCATCACTCATCCCTCGCCTCTTGCCTCTTGCCCCTCGCCTCTTGCTTCTTGCCTTGCGCCTCTCCTCCTACGCAAACGCCGTGCGATCCACGACCATCGCCACGAAAAGGAGCGCCAGGTAGAGCAACGAGTACTTATAGAGCGCCCAGGCAGTCGCTGTCGTTCCGTCGCGGCGGAGTTTCAGCGCATAGTGCAGAAACAATCCGCCGAAGACCGCCGCCATCATCAGATAGGACCAGCCCAGCATTCCCAGCAGCGACGGCAACGCAGTGAGCGCCAGCATAGCGATCGTGTAGAGCACGATCTGTCGGCGCGTCTCAACATCGCCAGCCACCACCGGCAGCATCGGCACCCCGGCGCGCGCATAGTCCTTTTCGCGGATGAGCGCCAGCGCCCAGAAATGCGGCGGCGTCCAGAAGAACACAATCAGCCACAGAATCAGCGCCTCCGGCGCCAGCGAACCAGTCGCCGCCGCCCAGCCGACCAGCGGCGGGAACGCGCCCGCCCCGCCGCCAATGACGATGTTGTGCTTTGACGTGCGCTTCAGCCAGATAGTGTAGATGAAGACATAGTAGAGGAAGCCTGCCAGTGCCAGCAGCGCCGCCAGCAGGTTGACGAAGATCGTCAGAATAGCGAATGCAATCACGCCAAGCGCAATGCCAAGCGCCAGCGCGTGCCACGCCGGAATGCGCCCGCTCGGAATCGGACGGCGGCTGGTGCGCCCCATGTTAATGTCGATGTCCTTATCCAGATAACAGTTGATGGAATGCGAACCCGACGCCATCAACCAGCCGCCGATCGTCGTCCAGATCACCAGCGACAACTCGGGAATGCCAGCCGGTGTAATGTACATGCTGGTGATCGTTGTCAGAATAAGCAACGAGATAACCCCCGGCTTGGTCAGGCTGATATAGTCCTTCAGCAGCGACGGTTTGCCTTCCAGCAGCACCGTATCGGTCATGCCGGAGCGTGCGACGGTTGCGGACGATGGCGCCTTTGCCGGCATCACCGACGGAAACGGACGGCGCAGCGCCAGCGTCGCCAGCACCACCAGCGCACCCCAGGCAGTGGCGCTCAGCCCCAGGTGCATCAGGCGCGCCACCGATACCGGCAGCGACTCGCCAGCCTGCGCCAGGATCACCTGAACCAGACCAACGATGTTCTGCGTCAGCATTAATCCCAGCGCCCACGCAACAGCAATGCGCAACGCACGTTCGTGTTTGATGCGCCAGGTCTGCACCGCCAGCGCCGCAATCAGCAGCGTGGCGACGCCAGCCAGACCACGGTGCGCCAGCGCCAGCCATGCGCCAGCGCCAGACCCGTCACATCCGGGCCAGGTCTGGCACGTCCACAACGTACCGGCGCTCGTGTTCAGCGCCCCGGCGATTACAGCCAGGTACAGCACGCCAACCGCACCGAACGCCAGGGTCAGGTAAGAGCGACGGGCCGCTGCCGCGCGTCCGCCAAGACGCACCGGCGCAGCGCTGGCGCGCATGCCGGTATACAGAGCAAGCGCTGCACCCAACGCCGCAGTGGCGATGCCGCTGACCGCCGCGCCAGTCACATCGGGAACGATGCTGCCTGCCAGAATGGCGCCATACGCAACGAGCGCCAGCGGAATGAACATCCAGGACGATCGAAAGAGGGGGAGAGCAACTGCTCGCGCGTTCTCACGGCGCATGTGGACCTCCTGAAGCCGGGGTGACCGGAAGAATCAGTGCATGTCTGTGCAGCACCCTTGAGGCATCTGTCGGTCCGAGTCTATCACACCGGATAAATTGTGTCAAACTTCACAAAGAAAAGAATGGTTCACCGAGAGTTGCGGATTATCAACTCTACCCGACGTAACGTGGTCCTGCCTGGAAACGGCGGACAGTCTCCTCAATCAGGCGCACGGCCGCGTCACGGCGCGCTGCGGTGCCAGCCGTCACCTCCCAGCGCGCCAGACCTTTCTCGCTCTGCGAGGCGCGCTGCGCCACTTGCGTCCACTCCTCCGTCAGCGGCGTGTCACCATCGATAACAAAGGGCAACCCATCGCGCAGCAATGTCGCGTCCATATCGGCGCCGTCCGCCATGCGGCGCATTGCCTGCCAGCCGCTGCGCACAAAGGCTTCTTCAACGGCTGCCAGCGCAGCGTCGCGCAGGTCGTCGTTCGGGAAATGGTGCCCCCACTCGCGTTCACGGAAGGTCGAGTGTTGCAGATCGAGCAGATCGCGGTAGAGCGACGGTTCCTCCCGCCAGGCGCGCGCGGTCAGCAGTGCGAAGAAGAGGGTGTTTTCGGTTGGAAAGACCGTGCCTCCCTGCCGGATCGTCAGGTAATAGTGTGACGACTCCTCGACGGCGGCGATGAAGCCAGCGGCGGCGTTTTTGCTCAGGGTTTGCTTGATCTGCGAGTGGCCATTGCGGATGATATGCACCCCGAACCCCTGTTGCGCGATGCGCATAATCGCCAGCGGATTGGCTTTGAGATCGACATACAGATTAGGATGGGAAATCTCAGGGAAAATAGCGCGCAGCCGCGGCGCCAGCGCGACCAGGTTGAACGCCGGGCTGAGTTGTCGCCCATCGGGTGCAACAATGTCCATCCGGTCGCCGTCGCCGTCGAAGAACATGCCGAAGTCGAACCCGCCCCGGCGCAACAGTTCCAGCGATGGCGCAATTGACGAATGCACGACAGGGTTGGGCGCCCCTGCCGGAAAATGACCGTCCGGCACCAGATTGCGCGGCTCGACATCCGCGCCCGCGATGGTGAATGCCGTCAGCATTTCCTGCCCTGCCGCTCCTGAGAGGAAATCCTGCACAATGTGCAGTCCCGCAAGCGTATCTGGACCGACGCCAGCCAGGCGCATGGAGTCGCGCACGTAGTCTTCGAGATAATTGACCAGGCGCAATCGGCCGCCGCGCAGCGGCTCAGGGCGCGCGCCGCGTTCGTACAACCGGCGAACAGCCTGCAAGCCTCCGCCAGGACCGCACCCATCGGCGATTGGTTGCACGCCGGGAGCGACGATCTTTTGCCCGGTATCGCCGCCGGGGTTGTGCGATGCGCCGTACATAATCCCGGCTGCATCGGGATGGCGCATGCAGGTATAGTAAAACAAGCACGCGGAACTGACCTGCGGCATCGCCAGCACCTCGAACCCCAGATCGCGGAAGATGCGGATGCCCTGTTCAAGGTACTGGGCGCCGGAGAGACGCGCATCGCGGCAGAGTACAACTTTCCTGGCGCCCAGGTACTCGCGGAAATAGTATGCCTCGGCATATGCCAGACGCTCTGAAAGATCGAGGGTCAACTGCGGCGCTGGCGTGCGAATATCGTAGGCTTTGAACATGCTCAGATTGAGATGGGACACAATTGATACTCCTGATTCGGTACACGCGCACTATCGTACTGCTTACAAACTTGCCTGTAGCGCCGGGCGTTGGCTAAGTCTGTCGAAGCCAACGCCGAATGTGCGACGGTCCAGGGAGCAAACCGCTCCAGCGGGGCGCAGACGCCCCTGGCGATTGTAGAAGATGAAGGAACGTGCGTCAATCATCCTGCTGCCATCGTGATACAATTCTAACGATGGGATGTGGATAAAGGCGGCAGATTGTCGCGGATTGACTGGATTCTGCTCATTTGCGTCTGCAACCATCCATCTGTAAGCGGGATAGACCCGGCGTTTCTGCACATCGACGGCTTCCGGGCGCCTCCCGCAGGCTTAATAGTCAGTAAACGAAGTTTTCTGATCACTTAATGAACATTCACAAAATAATCTGGCATTCGCGCTGCGCCCGACGGTTGATGGTTTTTGAATAATTATTACGCTATCTGCCTCCTCGTCTGGCGACTGATGAGGATTAAGAAATGAATCCGTTAAACCCGTGCTGCCGAGCCGCGCGTCCTTTGAGCTGCGGGCTAAAGCCCTTGCTCAGGACGTAAAAGCCCCGTAGGGGCTTGCACGATCTCAGCCAGGGCTTCAGCCCGCAGCGCCCAGGAAGACCGGACTATGTTACTAATTTCATAAGTCGCGGGCTACGGTTGCGAAGCCTGCCTTCGCTGGCTCGACCGGACTTGATTATGTTCACGGAACCTGCGGGAGGCCTTCGTGAAGATAGCGAGGTCTGCGCAATGCATACGTTCACGCGCTGGCTGAATGCCTTGCCATATACTGACCCGACTGTATACCGCCAGGCATCGCTGCTCCAGGCAATGCTGCTTGGCGTTGCTACTCTTTCCTTCCTCGGATCGTTTGTGACGCTGCTGGCGCCTGTGCCTCCGATAGTGGCGTGGATCGTCGTTGGCATCATATGGACGAGTGTGCCGATTGAGGCGGCAGGCATTGCGCTCGTGCGTCGCGGTCGTTTTGATCTGGCGCTGGCTTTTGGATGCATCGGGCTGCTTCTGGTAACCGGGGCATTGCTGCTCACCACCGGCGTGCGCAGCAGCGGCGCTTTGCTATTCGCTTTCGCCCTGCCTATCGTGCTTGCCGGGTTGATGGGCGCCAGGCGGTTGGTGATAGTGACGATTGTGCTCAGCAGCATCATCGTCGCAGTAACAAGCGTGCTCGAAAATCTCCGTGTTCCGTTTGTCGGCATTGCTGCGTCGCGCGAAGGGAATATTGGCGGCGATGTGGGGGGATTCATCGTCATTGCTGCGATTCTGGGCATCTTTACCACTCTCTTCGGGCAGACGCTGCGCACGGCGTTGCGGGAAGCGAAAGAGCGTAACCAGCGCCTGGAGGAGTTGCAGGCGACGCTGGAAGTGCGCATTGCCGAACGCACGGCGGAATTGCAGGCGGCGCTGGCAGAAGTGAGAGACCGCGCCGCCGCTCAAGAGCGCCTGCTGGAAGAGAATCGGCAACAACGCGCAGTTATTCAAGGATTGAGTGTACCTGTGCTGCCGGTGAGCGCCGATACGCTGATCATTCCGCTGGTTGGCGCACTCGACAGCGAGCGGCTGAATGTGCTACAGGATCGAGCGCTCCATGCGCTTGAACGTTCGACGGCGCGGCGTCTCATTCTGGACATCAGCGGCGTTCCGCTGGTGGATCAGCAGGTTGCCCAGGGGTTGCTCGACGTCGTGTGGCAGACGCGGTTGCTCGGCGCTGAGACGGTCCTGGTCGGCATTCGCCCCGAAGTGGCACAGGCGCTTGTCGGAATTGGGGTTGATCTCCGACAGATGCGCACCTATCGCGACCTGGAGGCCGCATTGCACGATGAACGATAACCGCAACCTTCACGTGGTCGTTGGCGGCAGCGGGTTTATCGGACGCCATCTGGTGAACCTCCTGCTGCGCGAAGGACGGCGGGTGCGCGTGTTTGATCGTGTACCGTTCGACGATCCGCGTGTTGAGAATATGCAGGGCGACATTCGCCGCGCCGATGATGTGCAGCGCGCCTGCGCCGATGCCGCAGTTGTCTTCCAGTGCGCTGCTGTGGTTGACTGGCATCCGGGCAATGAGCGGACGCTGTACGAGGTCAATGTCATCGGCAATCGGAACGTCATTGCAGCGTGTGCAGCGCACCCCGGCGTTCGACTGGTCTTGACCAGTTCAATAGATGCTGTGTTCGGCGGACGTCCCATCCGCAACGGTGATGAGACCCTGCCGTACCCTGATCGACACCTCTCTTTCTACGGGTACACCAAGATGATTTCTGAACAGGAAACGCTCGCCGCCGCCGGGAGGAATGGATTGCTGACGTGCGCGATCCGTCCGCCTGGCGTATATGGTCCTGGCGATCCCCATCGTCTGCCGACTGTTATCGCCGCAGCGCGCTGCGGCAGTCTGGTGCGCCTCGGTGATGGCAGCGCGCGTTTCAACCACGTGTACGTTGAGAATGTTGCGTATGCGCACCTTCTTGCTGCCGACCGCCTCACTCCGGGATCGCCGGTCAACGGGCAGTGCTACTTCGTCACCGACCAACCGCCGCGCAATTTTTTCGATTTCGTCGAGTCGTTTGTGACGGCGCTGGGGCTGCCTCCTGCCCGCCGAACAATTCCCTACCGCACGGCATACGCTCTGGGCGCCGCGATGGAAGGATGGACGCGCCTGACTCGCGGACGTTTCGGCAAACCGCTGCTCACCCGTTCTGTCGTGGCATCGACCTGCGTCGATTGCTGGTTCACCTCAGCGAAAGCGGCGCGCGATCTGGGATACGCGCCGCAGGTTTCCGAAGAGGACGCA
The DNA here is from genome assembly GCA_025055265.1 of Roseiflexus sp. Taxonomy (GTDB): domain Bacteria; phylum Chloroflexota; class Chloroflexia; order Chloroflexales; family Roseiflexaceae; genus Roseiflexus. Next base: position 3,967 of record JANWXL010000198.1, on the reverse strand, counting down.
TTTGCACGCACAATGGCATGGCTGAAGAGTGTGTAGATGACCCTCCCCTCATTCCCTCCCGCTCCCTTCCGCCACAAGGGGAGAAGGGGGATTTGAGGCATTCTGATGCCCGAAACAGCCGATATGGCGCAAGGACTTGCGAAACACCTATAGTTTCGGCAAGGACTCATGTTGCATCGTTCATTTCAAGCATCAGGACAACAAAACACTCCCCTCTCCCGCAGTGCGGGAGAGGGGCAGGGGTGAGGGCAAAAACGGCTGTCGAGACACGGACAACGCCACTCGCGCCTGAAAAGTTCTATCTTTGAGACGGGGACAACCCGTCGGGTTGCCCGCCGCCGGGTTGCCCCTACCCCCGGATCGTTGCACCAAGGTCGTACTCCAGCCCGCGCACGATCTTCTGACGGATTTTTGCGATCTCGGCGTCGTTAAGGGTGCGGTCCGGCGCGCGGAATACCAGCCGGTAGGTGAGGCTGCGTTTACCTGCGCCAACCTGTTCGCCTTCGTACACATCAAAGAGGGTCAGCGACTCGAGCAGCGCACCAGCGTATTTGCGAATAGTCGCTGCCACCCGTTCTGCCGGGACCGTGATCGCTGCCACGAGCGACAGGTCCTGGGTCGTCGCCGGGTAGCGCGAGATAGCGCGGTACCGCACCGGCTCGACCAGCGCGCCGATCAGTTCGAGATCAAGTTCAGCAGCCATCGCGCGCGGCGCGGCGATCTCCAGGCGCTCGCAGACTTCGGGATGCAGTTCGCCAATGACGCCGAGCGTGCGCCCGTCATGCTCGAGCCGCGCCGCGCGCCCGGGATGGAACCGCGGGTCGTCGGTCAATGGGACATACTGCACGCCAGAGATGTTCAGCCGCGCCAGCAATGTCTCCACGATCCCTTTCAGATCGAAGAAATCCATCACGATCTCGTCCGGTGTATGCCACGAGCGCTCGTAGCGCCGACCCGCCAGCGCCAGCGCCAGCCGCCGCGGCTCTTCGGGGCGCGGGTCGTCGCTGCCGGGAGCGCGTTTCAGGTAGACGCGCCCGATCTCGAACAGCAGCACCCGTTCGCGTTCGCGCAGGTTCTGCGCCAGCGCCTCCAGCAACGTCGGCAGCAGCGACCGTCGCAGGTATTCGCGTTCCGGCGTCAGCGGGTTTGCCAGCCGCAGGTAGAGCGAAGCGTCGGCATCCGCTGGATTGACCGCCGCAACTGCCGCCATACTGGTCAGCGAGTAGGTGATCGCCTCGTCCAAACCGGCGCCTGCCAGCAGGTCGCGCACCCGCAATTCCAGTTCCAGCGACGGATTGTTGCGCTGCTCGGGCAGCGCATCCGCCATCAGCGTCAGCGGAATACGGTCGTACCCATACATGCGCGCTATCTCTTCGCACAGATCGGCGAGCATGGCGATGTCGCGCCGCGAACTCGGCGCAGTCACACGCACAGCGGCGCCGTCGTCGACCAGATCGCAGGTGAACCCCAGGGGGCGCAACAGATCGGCGATCTCGGCGGCGCTGAGCGAAATGCCAACAATCCGGCGCACCTCGCGCGGCGTCAGATCGAGGGTTACCGGTTGCCATGGGCGCGGATAGTTGTCCACCATCCCCTTCGCTACCCTACCGCCAGCAATCTGCTGCAGCAGCGACAGGGCGCGGCGCTGCACCAGCGGCGGCAGTTCGTAATCTACGCCGCGCTCGAAGCGCTTCGACGCCTCCGAACGCGCCCGCAGCGCGGCGCTCATCCGCCGGATGATCGTCGGGTCCCACACAGCGACCTCCAGCAGCACGCGGGTCGTGGTTGCGCTGACTTCGCTCGACGCGCCTCCCATCACCCCCGCCAGGCTGAGCGGTCCCTGCGGATCGCACACCAGCAGCGGCAGCATCCCGCCGCCGAGTGAAGCGTCCAGGTTGTGCTCTTTGTTGTCGAGCGTCACCAACCGTTCGCCGGGGCGCGCCAGGCGAATGATCAGGTGCTGATCCGCCACCCGGTCGGCGTCGAACATGTGGTTGGGTCCGCCGAGTTCGAGCATCACATAATTGCTGATGTCTACGATGTTGTTGATCGGGCGCATACCCGCCATTGTCAGGCGGCGCTGCATCCAGAGCGGCGACGGACCGACGGTGACTCCTTCGATCAGGGTCGCAGTGAAGCGCGGGCAGAGGTCGGGTTCCTCAATCGTCACCCGGACGCGCCCTTCGACTGGCGGACCGTCCTCAACGACGGTCATCTCCGGCATGTGCAGCGGCGCGCCGGTGAGCGCCGCAATTTCGCGCGCCACGCCGAGGATCGACAGACAGCGCGCCATATTCGGCAGCACGTCGAATTTCAGCACCACATCGCCCAGGTAGTCACGCAGCGGCATCCCGACCGGCGCATCGTCCGGCAGAATCAGAACGCCTTCGTGGTCCTCGGACAGCCCGAGTTCCTTTTCCGAGCAGAGCATGGCATCAGACATGATGCCACGCACCGGTCGCCCCTTCAGCCGCATCTTCACCCAGCCTTCAGCGTGACCGTCGTACAGTTCGGCGCCTTCACGCGCAAAGACCCCCTTGAGCGGCTTGGGCAATCGCCCTTTGTCTTTGTAGGGGAAGAGATTGGGCGCACCGGTGACGACCGTATGCGGCGCGCCAGCGCCGTAGTCCACATCCGCAAGCACCAGACGGTCGGCATTCGGATGCTGCCGCACCTCGAGGATGCTGCCGATCACGATCTTCTCCGGGTCCCACGGCAGGTCGGCGCCCTCAACGCCGATCCGCTCGATCCCCTCGCATTCCAGCCCTGCGCGGGTCAGACGCTCGGCAAGTTCTTCGACCGGCAGGGTAATGTCCACGAACTCTTTCAGCCACGACAGAGGAACGCGCATATAAACTCCTTATGGTCCGGTTATTATCAGAGTGGTCAGTACGACGTGATCGCCATCAGGATCATACACATTGTCATCGTCAAAGAACGCCGCGCGTCGTCCGGTCGCCGGGTCCCACAGCCCCACCCGCAGCGCATAGTCGCCAGGCGGAAGATCGGCGGGAATGGCAAGCATGTAGCGCGCCTCCACCCAATCCCCCGCCACCCACTGCGACATCGGGTAGGCGCCGTCGCGCGGCTCACGGTTGTCTTCCGCAACAATCCGTCGGTTGGCATCGATCAGATGCACGAATGTCCACCAGTTGCGGTCCTGGCGCGACAGCGCGTGCCAGAGCAGCGTCAATTCAATCGTTGCGCCGGGGCGTGGCGTCCCCTCGATCCGCCAGCGGCGGATCACCGCGCCGGGTTCGGTCGAACGTGCGAAGCGCGCATATGTCTCATTCCCCTCCCAGACGCGCGCAGCCGACAGAGAGAGCGTCTGCGTCGGATATGCGGGCTGAATGACGCCAACCGGCAGCCACGCTGCAATGCCCGCCATCCCGACGACAAGCAGCGCCACCGACGCGCGCCGGCGGAGCCAGACCCTCAACCCGCACGCAAGCAACGCCGCAATCGCCGCGATTGCCGGAAAGAGGAGCCGCCCCTGCCAGGCGACCAGCCCGGCGGTAAAGGCGAAGCTTACAACCCATGCCAGTGCCAGGATCGGCAGCGCCGCCAGTTGCCAGGTCCACCGGCACGTCATCACATTCGGGCGCATCAGGTTCCACGCCCAGCCGGCGACCGCCGCCGCCACCAAGGCAGCGTACACCATCATCGTCCACGCTGGCGCTGGTAGGTTCATCCAGCCGAAGCGCGCCCAGAACGATTCGTGCAGCGTGGTCAGCGCACCAACCCAGGCCGCCAGGTTGGTCCATTCAAACGCCTGCGTGGTAAATTCCGCACGAAACGCCTGCACACCGAGCGGATCGCCGTACAACCGCCAATTTCGCAGGTACCACCAGCCACCGACGATCATCGCCCCGGCAACCGCCACCGCCCGATTGTAGGGGCGCGGCGTTGCCGCGCCCATCGGCGTTGCCGCGCCCATCGGCGGCGCCGCGCCCATCGGCGGCGGCGC